>JADFOM010000009.1 GCA_022562835.1 Acidobacteriota bacterium
TTTCTTCTTAGAGGCTGTCTTCTTGACTGTGGCCTTCTTGACAGGTTTTTTCTTAGAGGCTGCCTTCTTGACAGGTTTTTTCTTAGAGGCTGCCTTCTTGACAGGTTTTTTCTTAGAGGCTGCCTTCTTGACAGGTTTTTTCTTAGAGGCTGCCTTCTTGGAGGCCGCCTTCTTCGTCGCGGCTGGTTTGGTGACAGACGTTTTCACAGTCTTCGCCTTTGATTTCGCGGGAGACTTCTTGGCTGCTGATTTTTCGGACGCCATTGCCCTGTCACAATCCTCCATGCGGCACCTGAAGGCGTGAGCACACGCCAACGGGCGGGCAGTGTAGCCCGGGGAGCCCGATTCGAAGGTGATGCTGCAACAACATCCGGCGAGCGCTCATCGATATACCGATCGGTGTACAGAACCGAAACGCGAATACTCAGCTCTGAATGTGTTGCTCGTCGTCCTCATCCTCAAAGAGCAACGAGGCTTCGCCATAGTCATCGCCGTCATTCACAGCACGACGCAGCTCATCGAAAAATTCGTCGCCGCTATCGTTTTCGACCGCTTCGTGTTGCTCGGTCTGATCGCTGACCTCTTGCGGCTCGACGACATCGATCGCTTGGGTGTGCTCGTCCTCAGGTACTGCTGACACTTCAGCAATCCCCTGGTCGTCCTCGGGAGCGATGACAGGACCCGACCCAAGCGACACTCCGGACAGTTGTGGCGCACGGGCGACTCGCAGAGGCTCGGGGTCGCTCAACGCAGCCTGAATAGACCCGACAGCTCGTTCGATTCGTTCACGCTCGGTGGCTACGTGGGTTTCGAGAAGCTCCACGTCGTCCATCAAGAAGTTGCGAATCTCCTCAAGGTCACGAATCTCGTCGAGGACAGGGCCACGAGTGGCCTCGGCGACGCGTCGCGCCTCGGACTCCGCCATCTCGCGGATGGTCGCAGACTGTTCTTCAGCGTCCGCGGTCAACGTTGCAGCGCTTTCGGTCGCGTCGCTCACGATCTGCGCTGATTCGTTCTTTGCCTCTTCGACCACGGCGTCGGCGGTGCGCTGGGCTAACACGAGGGTCCGTCGCAGTGTCTCCTCGGTTTCAGAGGCCTTCGAACCCGCCGCCTCGGCGTCTATCACCCGTTGTTTGAGGCGGGCTACCTTGCCTTGGAGCGCACCCACTCCTGCTTCGATCTCCTCGAGGAAGCGATCGACCTCGACGGGGTCATACCCGCGACGTCGTTCCTCGAATACCACTTCTGCAAAGCGATCCGTAGTCAAGTCCATCAGACTGATGGTACAGCCCGTCCACCACAGTTTGGGGCATACTCAGGCGGCGATTCAGCCGCAGATAAAGCTGAGCAGAATCGAGCCCCCGAAGAGCACGACCATCGCCGACAAATCGATCGCCGTGTTGCCCGCGCGCACCGGCGGCAGAAGTCGTCGAACGGGCGTCAGAACAGGGTCCGTGAGGGTGTAGAGATACCCGGCAACCATCGCCATGAACCCGTTGGGCGAAATCGGAATCCACGACAACAACACCCGAGCGACAATCGCGATGAAGTAGGCCCACAACGCAAGACATATGACTCCCACTGTGCGTCGAGCCTCAGTCGCTCAGGTCGCCTTCGGAAAACCGTCGACGATCCTCTTCGGTTAGCTCGACGTCCTCGGGCGAAAGGAGATACACGGAGTTTGCGACCTTTTCCATCTTGCCTTCACATGCGTAGCAAAGGCCGCTCGCGAAATCGATCAGGCGGCGAGCAAGCTCCTTGTCGGCACCCTGAAGATTGACGATGACCGGCCGCCCCAACTTGAAAGCGTCGCCCACGACCTGGGCATCGTTGAAAGTCTCGGGCGACACGATGCTCGGGTTTGCTTGCTGGGGGGCGGGAACTGCACGCACGACCGGCTTGTCCCCTGGAATGACACGAACGCCAGTGCCGCCACCGGCGCTCGCAGCACCTGCCGGCCGTGCCGCCTCGGACCGCTGAGCGGTGGTGGTGGTGCGCACTGCGCGTGGCACATTGCGGGGCCGCTCGGGGACAACTTCAGGAGCTGCGGACGGCGCACGCACAGCGGGCTCATCGTCGAACTCTGAAGACTGAAATTGCTCGTCGTATTCTTCATCGGGACCGAGCCCGAGGTACAACATCGTCTTCTTCCACGCACCTGACATGGGCCCTCCTTTGACAACCGTCAGCGAGCGGCCGCTGCACGATGAGCGACCATTCGAAACAATCTAGCCGCTCGCGGGCCGCGCGGGCAGAACGGCATCGTTTGGAACGGGCCACCGGTGCCGTCAGTGCTTTTCGAGCGGACGTGCCCCGAACAGATACGAACCGATCCGCACCATCGTCGCCCCTTGATCGATGGCCTGCTCGAAGTCACGCGTCATGCCCATCGACCGTTCGCGCAAACCGAGCTGGTCGGCGAGGCGGTCAACCACTGCAAACGCAGGTGAGGGATCGACATTTTCGTCCGTAGGGCCAACCGTCATTAGACCAACGACCTCAAGACCGGCTGCGCGGCCGGCGGAAACCAAGTGTTCGGTCTCGGCGGGTGCGCAGCCGCCTTTGCCGGATTCACCCGTCGCATTCACCTGAACCAGGATCGACGCCCCCGGCGCACGTTTGGCGATCTCGTTCACCAATTCGGAGCGGTCGACGGTGTGCCAGAGCGATACGAATGGCGCAACTCGTCGCACCTTGTTTCGCTGGAGTTGCCCGGTGAAATGCCAAGTCGTTCCTTCGGGCAACACCTCGACCTTTGCAATGAGTTCCTGCGCGTAGTTCTCACCGAGATCTGCGCATCCGGCTTTGAAAGCGTCCAATGTCAGCGCCGCGTCGAATCCTTTGGTCATGGCGATGAGCTTCGCCGAACCCAGGCGACCACGAAGCTCATCGAGCCGCTGCGAAATCGCCTCGATGCGCTGCTCGCTCACCGCTCCGTCCATGCCACCGTCGCCATACGCTGAGCTTCGCCGCGCGCGCGATGAGAGAAGAGGTCGCGCCGACACGCCGTGCAGGCGTCGCTTATCTCGACGCGCTCGACGCCGAGGCGTCCCATCGTCACGGCGATTGCAGCCCGCAGATCAAAACTCGGTTCACCCTCGGCATTGCACGCCACAATGGCCGGTCCGAACCTGGTTGTCAGTCGGGCTAGATCAGGTTCAGAAAACGTGTAGCACTCGGCTCCGATGCATGGACCCACCCAAGCAGCATCCACCACTCCCCCGCACTGTTGAAGCCGTGCCACGGTCGCTTCGACCACACCCGCCTCGAGCCCGCGCCAGCCTGCGTGGGCTACTGCGAACCATGAACCGGGACCATATAGCACCACGGGTGCACAATCGGCGGTCTGAATCGCCAGAGGACGATCCAAGTCAGCGGTGACCAACCCATCGCCCTCGGCGCCGTTTGACGCAGCACCCGCTACCTCGATCACCGCGCGGCCGTGCACTTGGATCGGCACGCTCCAGGACAGGTCGCAGTGAGAACGACGCCGCTCATCGAGCGCCTTCGGCTCAGCATTGATCCCAAAGTCACCGTCGGACCGCTCGGTTGTGACGATATGGAGGGTCGAACCGTTATCCAGCGCGAGTGCTCGGCGCTGTGCCATGACCCCTTTTTGTACCTATTGAAGAAACGTCGGGACGTCGAACCCGTCGTCATCTTCTTCGGAGGCCGCCGCTTGCTCCGATGGCCCGTCCGCAAACACGTCCGCAATAGGTTCATCGCCGGTGTCCCCGACGCTCTGAGGTTCCCGTTCCATCACCGCGCGGGCGGGTTGTCCAGTCTTGGGCCGAGCGCCCTCTTCCCAGCTGTCGAAACCAGCCGCGATCACCGTGACGCGCACCTCGTCACCCAACTCGTCGTCGATGACCGCACCGAAGATGATGTTGGCCTCGGGGTGGGCGACACCGTGAATGGCCTCGGCGGCTTCGTTGACCTCGAACAGGCCGAGATCGCTGCCACCGGAAATGTTGAGGAGGATGCCCCTCGCACCTTCGATGGATGCCTCGAGAAGAGGCGACGAGATCGCTGAAAGCGCCGCTGTAAGCGCCCGGCCTTCGCCCGACGAACAGCCGATGCCCATGAGAGCTGAGCCGGCATCGGTCATGATCATCTTGACGTCGGCGAAGTCGGTGTTGATCAGACCCGGGGTCGTAATTAGATCTGTAATTCCCTGAACACCCTGCAACAGGACCTCATCGGCCATCTTGAAGGCATTCAGGACGGAGGTGTTCTCATCGGAAACGCTAAGCAATCGATCGTTAGGGATGACGATTTGGGTATCGACCTTTTCCCTGAGTCGCTGAATGCCGTTTTCGGCCTGAACCGAGCGGCGCTTACCCTCGAAGGTGAACGGCCGGGTGACAACGCCGATGGTCAATGCATCAAGTCCCTTGGCGATCTCAGCGATCACCGGTGCGGCGCCCGTACCGGTACCCCCACCCTTGCCGGCGGTAATGAACACCATGTCAGCGCCGGTCAGCGCTTGCTCGATCTCGCTGCGATGTCCCTCTGCGGCGGCTTCACCGACCTCGGGATCCGACCCGGCACCAAGCCCACGGGTCAGCTCGCGTCCGATGTCGAGTTTCACGTCGGCATCGCTCATCAACAATGCCTGCGCGTCAGTGTTGATCGCAATGAACTCAACGCCCTTGAGTCCGGCGTCGATCATCCGGTTGACGGCGTTGACGCCGCCTCCGCCGATTCCGACGACCTTGATGACCGCAAGATAGTTCTGTGGATTACCATTCATTGCGGTGGCTTCCCTCCGATAACAGCACCGATACATCCACGGCGCGAGCGCAAGCGCCCGGTCGCTGGACGGCTCGTGACAACACGGTAGCGTAGAGGCCGCCGCGCAACATTTTGGCTTCGCGCAGAATTTTCATGTGCACCCCCGACGAACGATCGGTGAATCGGCGACCCGAACATCGATCTCGTCGATGCAGGAAAGCTCTGCACGGCCGAGCACCGTCGCGAGACCGATGAGCTTCTTGTCGACATCCGCCGCGCTACCGAGAACCGCTTCGGCGCTGCCCACCAAGTTCAATACAAGGCCTCGACGGTCATCGGTCTCCACCCGGTCGATCCAACGCGAGAGGTTGGGACCAATCGCCCGAATCACCGTGCTAACCCCTTCGGCCGAGCCAAAATGGTCACCGACCTTCAGCGATACTGCCTCGGCACCTGCGAGGACAGCAGGCAGCCCCGACGGCTCGTCGACAACCTCCACGACCACACCATCGGCAGAAACGACAGCAAACCTACCGCCCGAGATTATCTCGTAGAGCGGCTCGCGCTCGACCACATCGATGAGGGCCTTGTTCGGCCACTCACGGCGCACCGACACCGACTCCACATATGGCAGCTGTTCGATCGCATGCCGGGCGGCTGCGGCATCGAGATCGATGAGCGGATCGCCCAGTTCGATTCCGGACAGCGCGACCAATTCAGCCTCTTCGATTCGCACCGAACCGCTGACCTCGACGTGATCGATATCGAAGGCAGGCGAGCGCAAGCCAAACAACACGAACAAGAAGACTCCCGTGGCCAACATGAGAATCATCAATCGACGAAGCCGACGTCGTCCAACCGACCGACTGACGTCGATACGGCGGCGCCTGAGCCTCGGATCCTCTCGCATGGTCATGAGAATCTACTCCTCATAGCACCCTGGTTCGTCCATACCAGAGGAGACCAATGGTGAATCGTCGAAGCCAGCGATACGCGTTTCAACCTCGAGGAGCACCCCAGACCGCTCCTCTACCGCTTCTATGATCGTGACCATCAGGGCGTGCACATCATCTGCACGCCCACCGGCGTCAACCTGGATGAAGTTCGCGTGCTTGGTCGACACGACAGCTGTACCGACCCGGGTACCGGCCAAACCTGCCGCATCGATAAGTCGGCCGGCTGAATCACCCTCCGGGTTCTTGAAGACCGAACCGGCGTTTTGCCCGCCTGGTTGGTGCTCCCGACGCCAACGAACGATCTCTTCGAGTAGACGAGCACCCTCGACCTGATCGCCGATCGCTAGCTGAAGCTCTACCTCGATGACAAGATGATGATCTGCAAGGTTCGAGTGCCGATAGGCAAGATCGAGGGTTTCCAAGGGCCGACGTTCGATCTCACCGGCAATGACGTCGACGACGTCTGCCCAGACCAACACCGACGCCATGTCAGAACCATGCCCGCCGGCATTCATTCGCACTGCGCCACCGATTGCTCCGGGGACGCCGACCGCCCACTCGAACCCCCCAAGACCTGCTTTGGTCACCTTGCGCGCGACGACCGGAAGTGCGGCAGCGCCACCGACGCGCGTGCGTGTGCCGTCCATCTCAACCTCGCCGAACCGTCGGCCGAGGCGCAGGACCAATCCATCAAACCCGGCGTCGGCGACCAGCAGATTCGAACCCTTTCCCGCTATCAATACGTCGCCCTCATATCCAGCGAGGTGAGGCATGAGCGTCTCGAGAGCGTCACGATCGTGTACTTCAACCTCGTATGCGGCGGCACCTCCGACCCTGTAGGTCGTTCGAACACCGAGCGGAGCGTCGGAGCTCACAACGATTCCCGGATGCACACGGCGCAGCCTCTCGTGCAACTCCTGACTCACTGCAGGCCTGCGATCAGGTCGGTCGGGACGGTGGTTAGGTCACCGGCACCGAGTGTGAGACAAAGGTCGCCCGGCTGGAGGATGTCGGTGAGCCGATCGATGAGAGGCGCTCTATGGGCAATAAATTCTATGGTCGCGTTGGCGTCCGAACTGCGCACGGCGTCGACGATCAGTTGACCGGTTACGCCCGGCCGAAGTGGTTCGCCTGCAGAGTAAACGTCGGTCACAACGATGTGATCGGCACCTTCAAAGCTCGTCGCGAATTCCTGCCACAGCGACTCGGTACGGCTATAGCGATGCGGTTGAAACACACACACGATTCGGTTCCAGTTGCCGTCGGCTGCGGCAGCGATCGCGGCGGTCACTTCGGTCGGCAGATGCGCGTAATCGTCGACGAAGGTCACTCCCGCAGCGCTGCCACGTTGCTCGAAACGCCTCGCTACCCCCCCAAAACGACTTAGCGAAGCACACACCAGCGTCGGGTCTGCGCCGATCTCAAGCGCAGTTGCGGCGGCACCCGCCGCGTTGAGCGCATTGTGCAGACCCGGTAGGGGAAGGTCGATGGAGCCGAGCCGCTTCGTACCGCTCACAAGATCGAACGCGATCCCATCAGCCCCGCGTTGCAGACCGACTATCCGATAGTCACACCCCTCTGCCTGCCCGTAGCTGACAGTGCCGCCAAGATCGGCGAGTCGGGCGGCACCAGGATCGTCAGCACAGATGATGACAGGGCCCGTCGCATCGCTCACGAACGACTCGAAGGCCGCGACAAGACCGTCGAAACCTCCGTATGTTTCGAGATGATCCGGTTCCAGATTGGTGACCACACCGACCTCGTGGCCCAAGGTCACAAATGTGCCATCGGATTCGTCGGCCTCGACCACAAAGTATTCGCCTTCGCCCCAGACCGCCCCTGAACCGATCTCGTTGACATCGCCTCCGATGATGAACGAGGGTTCGAATCCGGCGTCGGCCAACACGAGAGCGAGCATCGACGAAGTCGTCGTCTTGCCATGGGTCCCGGCGACAGCGATGGTCCGACGCTGAGCACTGATCGCTGCGAGCACCTCTGCGCGGCGACATACGACGATCGACCGTTCACCCGCCGCTCTCACCTCACTATTGTGTTCTGGAATCGCGGAGGAAATGGCGACGAAGTCGACATCGCCGACGTTGCTCGGGTCGTGGCCGAGGAACACCTCGATGCCCAACAATCGCAACCGATCAAGACCTGGAGATGCCTTCAAGTCGCTGCCGGTAACGTGATGACCCATCCAGGCGAGCACTGCCGCAATCGCACTCATCCCGGCGCCGCCAATACCCACCACATGCACACTCCGCGGAACCGAGAGGTCGATATCGGTCATGATCGGGCGTGCTCCTCACACAATGCGGCTACCGCATCAGCAGCATGCGGACGAGCCATCGAACGTGCATTGTCGGCCATCTCAGCCAGTCTGCCTTCATCGCCCAGAAGGCGATCTACCGCGGCGACCAGACCAGGTCCGTCGAGCGCCTCATCCTCAATCAACTCGGCCGCGCCGGCGTTCACTAGGGCCATCGCGTTGGCCCGTTGATGATCTGCTGGCGCATGCGGGAGAGGCACGAGCAGAGACGGTGTGCCGGTCAAGGCGAGCTCAGCGACACTCGAAGCACCGGCGCGGCACAACACGAGATCCGAGGCCCCATACAGCGACGCCATGTCGTCGTCATACTCGCTCGGCCGGTAGCGCTCGAACCGATTCACCAAGAGTTCAATTCGCGGACCCATCAACTCATAGTCGCGCCGACCTACAACATGGGAAACGATGAGCGTTTCGTCCTGCATCAGGGTCTCGATAGCGTCGAGCACTGCGCCATTGATCGAAGCCGCTCCCAGCGATCCGCCGAAGACCGAGATCATACGTTGACCCGAATTCACGTTGCGGCGGCGTCGTGCCTCGTCCTCGTCGATAGCGAGACGCTCTGGGTCACACGGATTACCCGTGTAAACCGCACGTGGCAGATCGGTGCCCTCAAAGCTGACACAACACACCTTGGCGACCCGCCCGGCCAGGCGATTCGCCAGGCCCGCTGCGGCGTTCTGCTCTGCTACGACGATGGGAATCCGCATAACCGTCGCCCAGATCACACAGGGAACACTGGCGTAACCTCCGACCGAAACAACGACCCTTGGTCGGTGCCTTACGAGGACACCAGCTGCCTTGAAGATCGCGGCGACCAGACCGGCTACAGCAGCGATGCTGGAGAGGCTGAGCCGACGTGCAATACCGCGGCCGGGCAAGACCGTCAGCGAGTAGCCAGCTTCGGGCACGAGCCGAACTTCGACCCCGCGCTGAGAACCAACGAAGTGCACACCATCTGGGCTGTGACCGGCGCGCACCAAAGCATTTGCGATAGCTATTGCTGGGTTGACGTGTCCCGCCGTGCCGCCCCCGCTGATCATCGCATACGTCGAGCGCATCTCAGACACGGCGGGCCTGGCGAGCGATGTTGAGCAGTATCCCGACGCTGATCATCATGATGATCAACGAAGTGCCCCCATAAGAAACGAAGGGAAGCGGCGTTCCTGTCACGGGGAGGACATTGAGCACTCCACCAACATTGACGAACGTTTGAAGAAGGATCCACGAACCGATCCCGGCAGCGATCATGCGTCCAAACCGGTCAACCGCTCTTAGAGCGATGATGAGGGCCAACACGCCTATGAACAGAAGTGTGCATAGCACCAGGCAACCCCCGATGAAGCCAAGTTCCTCTGCAACAACAGCGAAGATGAAGTCCGAATCAGCGAAGGGTAGGTAGCCCCACTTGCCGCGTCCTGCACCAAGTCCCATCCCGGTCGTGCCTCCGTTGGCCACCGCGGTCAGGCCCTGGAGAACCTGATACCCGCCGTCGAGTTCGTCAGACCAGGGGTCTGAGACACTGAAGAATCGCGCGCGTCGATAGTCAGCACTCGCCGCGAGAAGTCCTGCCAGAGATAGTCCTACAATCCCATAGGCCGCCATCCATTTCATTGGGATCTCGGCAACGAACAGAGTCGCTGCAACGATCGCACTGGTTATCAGCATCGTGCCGAAGTCTGGCTGGATCATCAAGAGCGCCGCGACACACGCGTACAACACGATTACGGGCCGCAGAGTGGAGCGCTCGTCGGTGACGCAGCGGCTCTGACGGGTGCAGAAGTCAGCGGCTGTCAGGATCAAGAAGAGTTTTGCCAGCTCCGATGGCTGCACTCGCAACTCCCCGAAACCGACCCAACGCGAGGCGCCGTTGACTGTCAGGCCGATGACCGGTGCCTTCACCAGCACCATCAGGCCCATCGTCAGGACCAGCAACGGAACAGCCAACGGACGTAGACGGTGATAGTCGAACCGCAACATCGTGATCATCCCGGCCGCGCCTATCAGAAGCCACATGAGCTGCTTGTAGAAGATTCGCCACGCCGAGTGACCCTCGTCGAGAAGCGAGATCGACGATGCCGACAGCACCATCAACAATCCGAGCAGCGACAGGAACGTGACCGAGACCAGCAACAAGATGAAAGGTCCCGATCGTCGACCGATCGGCGCGCTGCGAGCGCTCGGGTGCTGCCGACGTGCAGCGGCCTGCGGTGTACCACCAGCAATCGCAGTCATCGGACTTCCTCCCCCCGTTGTTGGGCCTCGGCCAATTCCCGCACAGCATGGGCGAAATCGTCGCCGCGTTGCGCGTAGTTGCTGTACATGTCAAACGAAGCGCAGGCCGGGCTCAACAGAACCACGTCGGCGACATGTGCCTGCTCCGCAGCCTGTTTCACTGCGTCCAACATCGAGTTGGAGCGATGCACAGCTACGTCGGTCGACGCGAAGACCTCGACGACTTCATCGGCCGCCTCGCCGATCGCGACAACGGCCCGAAGCCGATCGGCCACTTCGGCCAGAGGAGAAAGATCCAGACCCTTGTTGCGCCCACCGGCCAACAAGACGACATGATCGAACCCGCTCACCGCCGCAACAGTTGCCTGAGGCACGGTTGCTTTGGAGTCGTCGTAGAACGACACACCGGCAACATCGGCGACGAATGTGACGCGATGCGCTAGCACAGGCGGTGATTTGATGACTGCGCAGACAGCCGAAGGCGTCGCTCCCGCAGCGAGAGCGGTCGCCGCTGCCGCCAATGCGTTGTCTATATCGTGGGGCAATGTCCTTGGCATATCCGACACGGCACAGAGTGGTTCTCCCGCTGTCGTCAATACGCCGTCTGTAGCGACGAAGTCACCGCCAGCACCGAAGGTCGTCAGTTGCGCTTGTGGCGGCACATGACTCATCACGACTTCGTCGGCGGCATTGGCCACCACGACCGTTTCGGCAGTGCTTCGGTCCCAGATCGCCGCTTTGGCAGCTTCATAGGCTGCGAGATCGCGATGTACATCGAGGTGATCGGGCGCGAAGTTCAGCCAGGTCGCTACGGACGGGGCGAAGGACTTGGCATGACCCAGACGAAAACTCGATGCCTCAACGACGAACACCTCCACCGAGCGATCGTCGATCGCTGCGACCAACGGCACCTCTGTGTTGCCCGCATCGCGGGCGACGATTCCGCTGAGCGAGAGCATCTCGGCCACCATCATGGTGACGGTCGTCTTGCCGTTGGTGCCGGTGATCGCGACGCAGGGCCGGTCGTCCCAGCGCGCCGCAAGATCGAATTCATCGATGATTTCCACGTCTGCGTCCGCGGCGAGTGCAAAGACCGGATGTGAGTCCGTAAGGCCGGGCGTGACGACGACCGAACAGGCCTCGCCGACGACCGAGGCCAGTTGATCGCCCGATACTGCGCTCGCACCGAGTCGGTCGATGTCCGCACGCAGTGCTTCGTCGAGTGCGTCGTCGGCGACCACGACATCGATATCGCGCCGACGGCACGCCGTCACCACAGCGCGGCCCGTCACACCGAAGCCCATCATGACGAGCGACATCAGACCGCCCCCGCCGAGATCGAGTCGGCGTAGAACAGGCCAAGACCGAGCGCCACACACAGCCCCTGAATCATCCAGAACCTAACGATAACGGTGGTCTCAGGCCAACCGCCGATCTCGAAGTGGTGATGAACCGGGGCCATACGAAAGACGCGGCGCCCGGTCATCTTGAAGAAGGCGACCTGAACGATGACCGATACGGTCTCGATCACGAAGAGGCCGCCGAGTAACACGAGAAGAATCTGCGTACTCGAGACCAACGACAGCGCGGCCAGTCCACATCCGATCGCGAGCGATCCCGTGTCACCCATGAAGATCTGCGCGGGCGCGGCGTTCCACCACAAGAATCCGGCGAGCGCGCCGACCATCGCAGCTGCGATCACCGCTGTGTCGAGCGCGTGGGGAAGTGCATAGATGTCGTCGTGACGGAACTGCCAAAACGCGATCACGACAAAGGCGGCGAAACTAAGGATCGCCGCACCGGCTGCCAAGCCGTCGAGTCCATCGGTCAGGTTGACGGCGTTGGCAGCGCCGAGAATCAGCAGCACCGCCCAAATCGTCCAACCGACCCGACCAAGTTCAAGACCGATCGAGTCGTGTCGAGTAAACGAGACTGTTGTGTGCACTGACGTGAACTGAACCAGCAGAGTGGCGAAACCAATGCCGACGATCAACAAACCCAGAAGTTTTGCTCGCTTGCTCAACCCGAGGTTTCGTTCCTGGACGACCTTGATCCAGTCGTCCATGAGGCCGACGGCGCCGCCGCCGATGATGGCCAGCATCACGATAATTCCCGTCCTGGTATATATCCCCCGGTACAGATCACTGATCAGATAACCCACCGTGGCGCCCACAACGACAGCAACGCCACCCATCGTCGGCGTACCCGCCTTTGTTGCGTGACCCTCAGGGCCGTCCTCCCGGATGGGCTGACCGATCTCGCGCTGTGTCAACCAGTGGACCAGGTACCAGGTACCGGCGACCGACACCACGAATGAAATGCCCGCGGCGAGCAGAAGTCGGATCACGCTAGGTCCGCCAATATTTCCGCGGCCACTGCCGCGTCATCAAATGCCACCGTCTGATCACCGATCGTTTGGGTCGTTTCGTGACCCTTGCCTGCGATGAGAACAATGTCACCTCTCTGAGCTTCGGTGAGCGCGATCTCGATCGCGGCACGCCGATCCACAACCATTCGGCCAGGAGGCACCGTCATCCCGGCCATGATCTCGTCGATAATCGCGGCGGGATCTTCACCGCGTGGGTTGTCCGAGGTAACGATGACGTCATCTGCGCCACGGGCGGCGATCGCGCCCATTGCGGGGCGCTTCTCACGGTCTCGGTCGCCCCCGCACCCGAAGACCAAGCGAACCCGCCCGTTCATAAGCTCGCGCGCGGTGTTCAATAGACGATCGAGGGCATCGGGTGTGTGGGCGTAGTCAACGATCACGGTAAGCCCAGCGCCATTCTCTACGGGGCGAAAACGGCCGGGCAGCCGGTCCGCCGCGTTGAGGCCGGCCACTATCTCGTTCGGTTCGAAGCCGAGCAGTTGCCCCACCTCCGCTGCGGCATGGGCGTTTCGGACATTTACGTCACCGCCGAGCGGGAGACGAATCTCGCGGCCTTGCCAGACAAAGGTGGTGTGCGATATCGACTGCTCCACGATCTGCAAATCACGTTGCGAGATCGCTCGCACCTCGACCGGCGCTGCGTCGGCAAGCAACCGGCCATATGTGCCGTCGACATCGACTACCGCGGTGCGAACCCGTTCCGGGTTGAAGAACGCTGCTTTGGCCCGGAAGTAGTTCTCCATCGTGCCGTGGTAGTCGAGGTGGTCCTGACCAAGATTGGTGAAGACTCCGACCGTGACCTGAAGTGCATCGACACGATGCTGGCTGACGGCATGAGACGACACTTCCATAGCGACGACCTTTACGTCGTCGTCTACGGCAGCGCGCAACATTCGTTGCAGATCGGGGGCCTCGGGAGTCGTCCGTTCACCGGTCAAGGTGCCGATCGTCATCGATGCCCGACGCGCCTTTCGACAGATCGCGTCGATCAGGTGCACCGTCGTGGTCTTGCCGTTGGTTCCTGTCACTCCTACCACGTCGAGCGAGCGGCTCGGATGTTCATGAACCTCGGCCGCGACCAACGGCATCGCGAGACGCGTGTCGGGAACGATCAATGACGCGACGTCAAGATCCATGCGTCGCTGCGTCAACACCGCTACAGCGCCGCTTGCAACGGCGTCACCAGCGTGATCGTGACCGTCGTGGTTCTCGCCGACTACGCAGCAGAACAGGCCACCGGGCGCCACGTTTCGGCTGTCGTGGTAAACGTCTTCGATCACCAAGCCGCCGACCTCGGACGTGAGGAGTGCATGAATCTCGTACCGAGAGAGCGCTGCGGTGAGCTCGGCCAGTGTCGCTGTCATCGGTCAGCCCCCAGCGCAGCGACACTCGACGCGCCCGGATTATCGGCCGCCAACGCCCAAGGTTCAATGCCTGTTCCGATGGCGGGTAGCGAACGGACTCGCTCGTCGCTGAGGGGTTCGAGTGCGTCTGCTTGCCCCGCAGGCGGAATCTGCGCACGACGCAACGCGAACTGCGCAACATCTGCGAACAATGGCGCCGCCACCTTGCTCGCATTCGCCTCATCGTCGTCAGTTCTCGCAATGGGGTTGTCAAGGGCCACGTAGACGACGATCGCCGGGTCGTCAGCCGGCACAAAGCCGGCGAAACTGCTCACGCGGTGACGGTTGCCTCGGGACCCGTAGGTGCCGTCCTCGAGAATCTGCCAGGCCGTTCCAGTCTTGCCAGCAGCCGTGTACCCAGCAATGACCGCCTCTGATCCGGTTCCGTAGTCGGCATGGACAACCTCGACCAGCATGTCGGTGACCGCTCGGGCGGTTCGCTCCGACACGACGCGCTGTCCGATCGGCTCGTGCTGGTCATCGTCTGTATCGTCTGTTGTTTCGTCCAGCGGATCGACCGCGAGCAGCGTGAGTGGTGCGCGCACCCCGTCATTTGCCAACGTCATGTAGGCACTGAGCATCTGGACCGGCGTAACGGCGACTCCCTGGCCGATGGCCATGGTTGGCAGACTCAGACCACTCCAGTCGTCGACGTCGGGCAGAATGCCAGCGCTCTCGCCTGGGAAATCGAGTTGGCTGCGCTCGCCGAAACCGAAAGCACGCATCGTGTCGTATTCGAGTTCCGGCCCGTGCAAGTCTTCACCCACGCGCGCGGCGGTGATCGTGCCAACGTTCGATGAATTGGCCAGAATGTGTTTTAGCTGGAGTCGATCGCCCTCGCGATGTTCGTCGATGAACTCTTTGTCGTAGATGACGATCGAACGCGGTAGGTCAAACCATTGCGCTGGACTGACCGCACCAACATCGACCAGTCCCGAGATCGTGACCGGTTTGAACACGGACCCGGGCTCAAAGACCCAGGTCGTTGCAAGATTCGCGCTTGCCGACACCACGGCGCCCTCATCGGTCCGTGTGACGTTCGCCATGGCGAGGATCTCGCCTGTTTCGGGATTACCGACCAGGGCAACACCACCACTCGCGTCGGTCTCTCGCACTTGTTGGATCAGCTGTCGTTCGGCTTCGTATTGCAAGGATCGATCGAGGCTCAAGACGAGGGTGGAGCCCGGCTCCGGAGCGGCGTATTCGTATACCCCACCGGGAATCGTCGAACCGTCGTTCCCTCGTTCGACATCTACCCAGCCCGGCTCACCGACCAGAACGTCGCCGTACTGTTTCTCTAGGCCGCTGATGCCTTGATGATCAAGTCCAGCACGACCGATGACCGCGCGCGCGAGGTTCTCACCGCTCGGGTTGAAACGGGCGTGCTCCGCATAGCTGAACACCCCAGCCAGTTCGAGGGCGAGTACCGCTTCTGCAACCTCATCGGGCTGCTGGCGAGCGATATAGGCGAAGGCTCCGTCGCCGGACAGCCGCTGTTCCATGCTCAGCTGATCGAATTCGAGCAACGATCCAAGCGCGGCCGCCACGGCCCGGGGGTCTTCGATGAGGCGAGGATCAGCCCACAGCGTGGTCTGAGGGTGCGAGACAGCCAGGGTGACGCCGTTGCGGTCGACGATCTCACCTCGATGAGCGGCTATCTCGTGGCCACGGATGCGTTGGCTTGCCCCCCATTCGCGGTATCGCTCGGGCTCGAGGAACTGAATTGTCGCCAGCTTGTAGGCAAGCCCTGCCGTGACAAGAATCGCTGAGAAGATCACGAGCATCAGGCGTATGGATGAGCCAAACCTCACTGTCCTTCCTCTTGTGACACGTCGCCGGTGCCACCCTCGTCTAGCTCGAGGAACTGTTCTGTCGGCGTGAAGGGATCACCCGTAGGCGCCACGAGCGCGGTCGCCGGACGCTCCGGTAGAACCGGGGCCAGATAGGTGACGTCTTGTGGAGCAACCATCGCGAGCCGGGTCGCGGCGACCGACCGAATACGGTCCGGGGATTCGAGTTGGGCAATCTCCAACAGCAGTTCGTCTTCGAGCGCGACAGCTTCAATGATCTGCCCGTTGAGGCTGTCGATGCTTCGCTGTCCCTCCGCTAGACGGACGCGCATGAAGACGGTGCCGACGAACGCCGACACGATGATGAGCAAGGAGATGGCACCAAGTGTGTATGTCGAGATCGATACCTGTCTGGCCGGCTCGACAACGCTCAACGCACCGCGTGCGTCCAGGGCCTCTTGGGCGGTGCGCTCCTCTCGTGCAGCGCGCCGCGCCGCCAGCCGACTCGGTCGGCGATGGTCTACGGCGGGGTTCGGTGCGGCCATCAGGCTGCTACCGACCGTTCGATGCCGCGCATGCGTGCGCTGCGAGCGCGAGGGTTACGTTCGATTTCGTCATCGCCGGGTCGTCGAGAGCCGCGCCACAACAGGACATAGTCAGCCTGAGGCGGTTCCACGACGTCAGGGGTGGTGTCGCGTTTGTCGTCCACGAGCGGCGAGAACGCTGCCTTCACGACACGGTCCTCACCAGAGTGGTAGGAGATAACAACACCTCGTCCACCGGAGTCGAGTAGATCGAGTGCGCCGTCGAGGCCGGAACGCAGCACAGAAATCTCGTCGTTCACAGCGATGCGCAGGGCCTGGAAGGTGCGCCGCGCGGGATGGCGTCCTGCACGCGTGGCCGCCGGAACCGCGTCGTAGACGAGCTGGGCAAGTTCAGCCGAACCATGGATCGGCCGGGCCTCCACGATCGCCCTCGCGATCCGACCGGCATGTCGTTCGTCACCGTATTCGCGAAGAATGTCTCGCAGTGACGATTCGGACGACTCGTTTACGATGTTGGAAGCGTCACGGGGCCGAGACCGGTCCATCCGCATGTCAAGCTGGCCATCCTGGCTGTAGCTAAACCCGCGTTCGGCTCGGTCCAACTGCGGCGAACTCACGCCAAGATCGAATAGAAATCCCGAGATCGACGCGATCGAACGTTCCGCAGCAACCTCGGGCAGCTCATCGAACCTGCGATGCAGCGCCACAGACCGCGTTCCGTAGGGCTGGAGTCGTTTACGCGCCGCCGCTATCGCATCACCATCCTGGTCGAAGCCAACAATCTCGATGTGATCGAGTTCCTCGAGCAAGAGATCGCTGTGTCCGCCACCACCTAGCGTGGCGTCGATCACGATGCCAGCGGGAATCCCGCGGAGCGCGTCAAGGACCTCTGCTGCCATGACGGGCGTATGGTGAAACGCTCCGTTGGTATCGCGCCGGTCCGCCGTGTGGCCGGCCATGAAATCGTCTTGGTGCTCCATGGCGCGGGTGGCAGGAATCGGCGCGTGTCCAATCAAGTCCGGCTCTCGACAGTCCCCCGATCAACGGGCGCCGTCGGGATTTCTCCCCGATCGAGCATGGATGGCAAAGCGGGCGGAGTAGGGGCCTTCCAGGTGTGCTGATCGGAGGACTGTCGAAAGTCGTCTCAGTTGTTGCTCACGCGATCTCGATGGTTGCCTTCCTTTCCGTACGGGTTGACGAGCTGATCGGTCCGGGACGGGCATCGAGCGAACTCATATCCCCATCCCCGCTGCGAACGCTTCGGCTACCTTCGCGTCGCGCTCGGCGCTGGATTCGGCCCAGCGAGTTGAGTCCCAGATCGCTACATGGTCGCCTTGCCCCACCAAGGTCACATCTGTGTCGAGGCCGGCAAACGAGATCAATCGCTCGGGCAACAGGATGCGCCCTTGCGTATCCGGCTTGACCTGTTCGGAGTTCGAATACAGTCCATCGAGCGCCGCCTTCTCCAACGTCCCCGCTCGCACACGCTCGCGAAATCGCTCCACCGTCTGGTCGAAGGCCTCCGGCAGCCAGAGGGCCAGGCATCCCTCTGCCTGAGACAGGTAGAACGCGTTTTCGGAGCCATCCAGGTAACGCCGATACTTGGCGGGTAGCACGACGCGACCCTTCGAGTCGAGGCTGTGTGCGTAGTTGCCAACAAACATCGGTGGTCATGGCCTCCGAGCGGAGGTCGGGTGAGACGTCGGTGTGGCGCTGCGGTGTTTGCCGTGTGTGATTTGCACTTACGCCCTCCTTCGTCTCCATGGCGTGCCACTTTATGCCCTTTCCCCCCACCAGTCAACTATTCTCCACCACCTTTCATGTAATCGAACACACGTTCCATCAAAAATGATCAAAAATGTCCCCTGAAACTAATTCCCAGATACTGACACGTGACGTAACTACACGACGTCGTGCCCTGTCGGGCATCAAGAAAAGTCGCGGTTCAACGTGGGTTGTTGTGGGGCCTCAGGGGAGATCTGCCCCGGCGAATTGCTCGAGCACCGCATTTCGGAGTGCTCCGGCCCGCACTCCAAGCTCGCCGTCGACGACAAGCCGTGACGCCAACTCAGCCGTCGACCCCGACAGCAGCGCCAGAAGATCGGCGTGGTGCCAACGGAGCAGACACAGTCCCTGCACCCTGATCTGATCGCGTCGGCGGCGCTGGGAAAGACCGAGCACCTTGGCCGTTCCTACGCTCAACTCGCCGTGTCCTAGACCCGCAAAGCACACACGGCGAGCGTGCTCATCGCGCGCGGGAAAACCCTCGAACATGGACGTTTCGACATCTAGGGTCGCCAAGGCGGCATGAAATAGAGCGCCAGCCCAGCGAAACGAAGACTCGATGCCTCGTTCATCGGCCAAGCGTTGCGGCCAGATCGCGTCGATCCAAAGATGTTCGCCTGGTACCAGGAGCACCGCTCCCCCGCCCGACGAACGCTTCGTCACCGCGATATTCGCGGAACGCACCGCCGCAAGATCTAATACTTCGAAATGTTGTGCACTTCCAAGCACTACCGTCGACTCGGTCAGTTCGGCGATCATCACGGTTGGCTCGTCGACCACGAAATCCTTCAACAGGCTCTCGGCGGTTCCGCTCCCCACCTGAACTCGCATGGTCACGCCGATGCAGCCACCGTTAGGAACTCGAGCCACTCTTCGGGAACGCGCCCGGCCTGAGCCCTGAACCAGTCGATCTCGCTTGGCCGGGACGGCTCCCGCCGCAGGGACATGCCGGCCTCGTTGGGCAACCGGTCGCGCTTACGCCCGTTGCAGCGTCGACACGCCGCGACGAGATTGTCCCAACCGAAACGTCCTCCCCGGCTGCGCGGCACGATGTGGTCGAGGCTGTCCGCCCCACGACCGCAGTACTGACACATGTGATCATCGCGCATGAAAATGACTCTGCGCGATGGGGTGTGTCGGCGTCGAGGCACATGGACGTAGCGCTCCAAGCGCACGACGGCGGGCGCATCGAAGATGTGGTGCTCGGATCGAACGAGTTCGCAACTGGGACGGACTGTCTCCGCCTTCCCCTCAAGCACCAGGACAAGGGCGCGGATCGTAGAAACCACACACAACGGTTGAAACGTTGCATTCAGAACCAGCGCACGACGCATCACACCAGCGTAGGTGCTCTGCGGCCCACCAACGGCGCAAATCCGCTGCGATCGACGTCAGCGCATCCTTTGCGCGGCGCGGTAACGACGACACCAACGCAGATAGGAAACGACGTCGTCAGCGTCGCGTGGACCATCGCCATACATGGCCTCCATCCGAAACTGCATGTAGGCCCTATCCGGTAAGGGAAGGAACGGACGACGCGTCCACCAGCGCCGCGGCACGAGTCGGCCGGCCAATCCCAGGGCGGTCGGCCAGAGCGAAGGATGCCGAGCCAACGCAAGGACAGACCGGATCATCGCAGCACCTCCATGCCAAGTTCGCGAAACCCCACGGCTGCGGCGCCGATGATCGGACCATCCGCACCAAGGCCCGCTTCATCGATCGTAAGCCCCCGCGAGAACTCGATACGACAGCGGTGATCAATCTCGGTCCGTGCTGCATCGAAGAACGGTGCCCCAAATCCCAGTGCGACCGAACCAGACACAACGGCCCGCTCGAGATCCAGCAGGTTGGCGGTCGCGGCCACGGCGCGGCCGACGAGCATTCCTGTACGACGACGGACCTCGTCGTTTGCCTCGCCAGCCGGTTGCCCT
>JADFOM010000249.1 GCA_022562835.1 Acidobacteriota bacterium
CTGGTGGCGTGGCTGCTTGCCGGCAATGGTGCTGAGGGGATCATCCGCGCCGTCACGGTGTTGGTCATCGCTTGCCCCCACGCGTTGGGCCTGGCGATCCCGTTGGTGATCTCGATCTCCACTGCAACCTCGGCGCGGGCCGGGATCCTGGTCAAAGACCGCCTAGCTCTTGAACGTATGCGCACCGTCGACACCGTGCTGTTCGACAAGACCGGCACCCTCACCAAGGGCAACCACGCGGTGGTCGATCACGCCGCCGCTGAAGGCTGGGACCGAGATCGGGTCCTTGGGCTGGCGGCGGCGGTGGAGGCCGACAGTGAGCACCCCATCGCCCGGGCCATCGTCACCGCCGCGCACAAGGCCGGCGCCGTGCCAGCCGCGGCCGAACTGACCGCTCTGACCGGGCGCGGCGTGCAAGGCACCGTCGACGGCCACCGGATCGCTGTAGGCGGCCCGGCCTTGCTCAAGCACCTCGATGCTGTCGAACCCGACGAGCTGGGACCAACCATCGAGCAGTGGCGCCGCAGCGGCAACTCAGTGCTGTATGTGGTCCAGGACAACACCGTCATCGGAGCCCTGACCCTGGCTGACGAGATCCGGCCCGAATCGCGCATCGCCATCGACGCCCTACACAAGCGAGGCAGGCGGGTCGTGTTGATCACCGGTGACGCCCAACAAGTCGCGGACGGCGTTGCCGGCCAACTCGGCATCGACGAGGTATTCGCCGAAGTGCTCCCCCAGGACAAGGACTCCAAGGTCGTCGAGCTGCAGAACCGAGGCCTGACCGTGGCCATGGTCGGCGACGGCGTCAACGACGCCCCTGCCTTGGCCCGCGCCGATGTCGGCATAGCCATTGGAGCTGGCACCGACGTCGCCATCGAGTCCGCAGGTGTTGTCCTCGCCTCCAGCGACCCTCGCAGCGTCACCGGCGTCATCGACCTCTCCAAGGCGGCCTACGCAAAGATGATCCAGAACCTCGTCTGGGCCACCGCTTACAACCTGGTGGCCATCCCCATCGCCGCCGGGGTCTTCGCCTTTGCCGGGCTCTCGCTTCCGCCGGCTGCAGCGGCCGTGGCCATGAGTTTGTCGACCATCATCGTGGCGACCAACGCTCAGCTCCTGCGCCGCCTGGACCTTCGCCCCGAACCGCTCCCCGACCCCCAACCGGCCCCAGCCGCTGCCGCGGGCTGAGTCGACCCGCATCTGAACTCGCTATTGTTGCTGGATCGGGGACTCTGTGGTTGCTGCGGGCCACCACCCGCCTGGTCAGCGGCGGGCGCTCGTCCTAATGGGCGCAGCGCTAGTTCTGGCGATGTCTACCTGGTTCTCGACGGCCGCGGTGCTGGGCCAACTCCGCGATAGCTGGAGCCTGTCGACGACCGACGCCGCCTGGCTAACAATCGCTGTGCAATTGGGCTTCGTTTTCGGCGCCGTGATGTCGGCGATTACCAATCTGGCAGACCGCATCAACCCCAGACGGCTCTTCCTCTATGGCTCGATAGCGGCGGCCGGCGCGAACACCGCGCTTGTCGCTGCCGACGGTTTGACGATGGCATTGCCGGCACGGTTCGCCACCGGCGTCGCTCTTGCAGCGGTGTACCCGCCCGCCATGAAAGCGATAGCGAGCTGGTTCCGAGAGGGCAGAGGAGTCGCCCTCGGTGTCATGATCGGTGGGCTAACGGCCGGATCAGCGCTCCCCCACCTCGTCAACGGCGTCGGCGGACTCGACTGGCACGCAGTCATCCTCGTTACTTCCGCCCTCACTCTCGCCGGTGGAATAATCGCCGATCGACTAGCCACCGACGGGCCCTTCGCCTTCCCAAGCGCACCCTTCGATCCTCGCCAAGTCCAAAAGGCATTCGCCAACCGCAAGATACGGCTAGCCACGCTCGGCTACTTCGGGCACATGTGGGAGCTCTACGCCATGTGGGCCTGGTTCGCGGCCTTCGCATTAGACGAACTGACCACCGATCCTCAGACGGCATCACTCATCACCTTCGCGGTGATCGGTGTCGGGGCGCTGGGTTCAGTTGTGGGTGGGCGCATCAGTGACGCTCACGGACGACACGTCGCTGCGGGCCTAGCGATGGTCGCATCGGGAGGGACCGCAGCGATCATCGGCTTCGTCGACGGCCCTACCGTGCTCGTGGTCGGCCTTGCAATGTTCTGGGGATTCTGGGTCGTGGCTGACTCAGCGCAATTCTCGACCATCGTCTCCGAAGAGGCAGACCAGCGTTATGTCGGCACCGCTCTCACCGTCCAGCTCGCAGCCGGCTTCATCCTCAGTGTCTTCACGATCTTTCTCGTGCCCATGGTCCGCGACGCCGCGGGCTGGGGATGGGCCTTTCTCCTCCTCGCCCCCGGCCCACTTCTCGGTGCCATAGCCATGCGCCGCCTCTCACCCCGCTACTCAAGTGACGACCTCAGCGCTCAGTCGCGCACGACCTCGACCTCTCGCCAAAACGCCACGCGATCGGTCACCAATCGACGCGCTAGTGGCCAAGGTCGCTCGTAGGCGAAGGCCGCGTCTGTCGCTATCTCGGTCTCTCCGGCCACATGCCAGTACCGAGCTTTACCCTTCCAGAAGCAGCGGCTCGTCGTTGGGCTCTCCACGAGCACGTCCTCAGAGACGCTGCTCAGCGGAAAGTAGGTCATGCCCTCGACGACACGGACGTCCTGGCTGTCGGCGATAACCACACCATCGAATACTGCTCGTGTCATGTCGAACAGAACCCGGCGGGGCCCGCCAAACTTCCACCCGCATCGCGGCGCTTCTAGCAGCGATCATTGGGATCGACGTCGCGGCCCGGTCGAACCGGCTTCACGGGCGGCGACGCCGCACACGTGACAGGCTTTGCCAAGGAACGAATCTTTCGACTTGGTCGATCTAACCGCAACGCTGCAGAAAGGAACCGATGACAGACCTCTTCACACACATCACCGATCAACGAAATCAGATCGCCGACACCCTCGAGAACCTCACGCAGGAACAATGGTCGACGACAAGCCTGTGCGCCGACTGGACGGTCCAGGAGGTCGCCGGCCACCTCACGACAGGCTGGAACGTCGGCCTCGGACAGTTCGCCCTCGGCTTGGCCAAAGCGCGTGGAAACTTCGCCCGCGCCAATGAACGCTTCGGCCGTCAGCTCGGTGCGCGCCCAACCGACCAAATAGTCGCCGACCTCCGCGACAACGCAGCCGACCGCTTCACACCACCAGGTACGGGCCCAGAAGCACCCCTTATCGACTGCATAGTCCACTCACAAGACATGTTCATTCCCCTCGACATCGCCTACGAGGTAGATCCAAATACAGTCGCTTTCGTTATGGACGCGGCGGTTGGGAAGAAGATGAGACGAATCTCGGGCACCACCGTCGCCGAACGGTTCTCACTCGAAGCCACCGACACCACATGGCGACACGACAACCCCGGACAACCCCTGCTCGAAGGACCCGTCCTAGCCCTACTCCTCACAATATTTGCACGAACAGCGGGCCACACTTCGCTGAGCGGGCCCACACAAGACATCTGAACCCAATGACCGAAGGTGATGGTCGGTAAAAACTGCTGAGCGGTCATAGTGTTGGGTATGGCTCGGATCGAGGACCGCCATCCCAAGAGTGCAGATGGCGACTGGTTCGTCGATACACGTTGCATTGGCTGTGACGCAGCTCGACAGGTTGCGCCCGGGCTCGTCGTAAGGAACCCATCCGATGGGAAGTCACTGTTTTCTCGTCAGCCCGAAACAGCCGAAGAGATCGAACTGGCGTGGCGAGCGGCGATGGTGTGCCCGACGCGCTCGGTTGGTCACGTCGCGCTACGACGGCCCGCCGAGCCGGTGTTCCCGCACGATCTCGGTGACGGCGTGTTCCGCCTAGGACACAACGCGAAGTCTTCATTTGGGGCTCACTCATACGTCGTACAGCGGCCATCGGGCAACCTGATGGTCGACGCCCCTCGCTGGACCCGAGAGGTGACCGGGCCTATCGAGGAGTTGGGTGGCCTTGCTCACATCTTGCTCTCGCACCGAGATGACGTGGCGGACGCCGATCGATACGCAAAACACTTCGGTGCGCGGGTCTGGATCCACACAGACGATCGTGACGCCGCTGCGTATGCAACCGACCTTATCGACGGCACGGAGGCCACAACCGTTGCAGACAACGTCACCGCTTTCCCAGTGCCCGGCCATACCCGTGGCAGCGTGCTGTACCTCGTCGACGACCATCTCTTGTTCTCTGGCGACTCGCTCTCATGGAATCCCCAACGCGAGAGACTGCACGCATTCCGGGAGGCGTGCTAGTACTCGTGGCCAGAACAGACCGCTGCCCTCGGTCGTCTCGCCGCATCCATTTGGGGCCTCCCTGAAGTTGGGGATTCGGTGAATGCACTGGAGGATGCAATTGTGCCGCTCGCAAGTGAG
>JADFOM010000250.1 GCA_022562835.1 Acidobacteriota bacterium
GGCAGGACGGCTGAGCGCTCGCGGGGTTCAGCGGGTTCGTGGTGTCGCCCGCACGATGGAGGACCTCGGTCGCGGCGCAACGGTGCTCGATGCGCCCATTGTGCTCGCGGCCATGGAGATGCGGGTTCCACTACTCGACACGGCGGCGACGAGATGACGACAGCGTCGCGGCAGCCAATCGTGGTGCTCGACGATCTCGGTGAGGTGTTCGCCAACGACCCTGCTCCGCCTCTCCGCCTCTACGCACGCGGTGACGTCGGTCTGCTCGGCTCGCCCAGTGTTGCGGTGGTTGGGACTAGGCAATGCACGCATTACGGCATCTCAGTGACCAAGGAGATCGTGAGCTACCTCGCCGAGTCTTCGGTTGCTGTCCTGTCGGGGCTTGCGCTCGGCATTGACGCCGCGGCACATGCGGGAGTAATCGAGGCTGGTGGGACACCCATCGCAGTAGTTGGCTCGGGACTCGACGTCGTCTACCCGCGAGCCAACGGTCCACTGTGGCGAGCGGTCGAACGAACTGGCCTTGTGTTGTCCGAATACCCCTCCGATACGTCGCCCGATCGCTGGAGGTTTCCAGCACGTAACCGCATCATCGCCTCGCTCGCAGACGTGGTTGTTGTCGTCGAGTCACATCGCAGCGGGGGCTCGTTGTCCACTGCTGCTGAGGCGGTCGCACGTGATCGACCGGTGTTTGCCGTTCCCGGTCCCATCCGTTCGCCGGCCAGCGCTGGTACCAACATGTTGATCGCCGACGGAGCGATTCCGCTCTGCGAGCCATCCGATCTGGGGATTGCACTTGGCATGTGCACTCGTTTACCCACCGAGGTGGTGGGCCCTCAGGCTGACGGAGATGGAAGCTTCTCGCGGGTACTGGACGCGATCGGACACGAACCCTGCAACCTCGAGCAGCTGATGTTGCGCACGGCCATGGAGCTGCCCGATCTATCCGAAGTGCTCGCAATGCTTGAGGATCGAGATCGAATAGTGCGCTGCGGTGGCTGGTTCGAGCTGAGTTAACGCATGGTCAGACCACCGGAAGAGGTCCTGCGCGCAGTAGTTTCGTATCGTGTGGCAGGTCGCATTATTTGAATCGTCCTTGGTGTCCGTGGCTGATTCGACGCGTGCCGTGTACCTCCGTGACCTGAAGTCGTTCGTCCAATGGGCAGAACTCTCCGGGTGGACGGATCCGAGTGAGATTGGTCGTCGGGACCTGCGCCGATACTTGGCCTACCTCGACACCAGCGACTACGCGAAGAGAACGATCGCCCGAAAGGCTTCGGTTCTGCGTCGATACTTCGGCTGGTCTGTGTTGACCCGACGAATCGACGCCGACCCGACGGTAGGACTGTCTGCGCCGCGGGGTGAGTCGAGGCTGCCGAGAGTCTTGCGTGATGACGAACTCGCTCAAATGCTCGACACGGAATCGGCCGACGCGGTCGATGACGACGAGCCGCGTCGCCTCCAAGATCGTGCAGTGCTCGAAATCCTCTACGGGTCCGGCGTGCGGGTCAGCGAATTGTGTGGCATCCGATTCGAGGACATCGACCTCGCACAGCGCCAGTTGCGGGTCTGGGGCAAGGGCGACAAACAACGAGTGGTGCCGCTGTCGGAGCCGGCCGTCGATGCGTTGTCGCGCTGGATTGAAACGGGGCGCGATGTGATGGCAACGGGAGCAACACCAGCGACGATCGTTTTCGTCAACCAGGTCGGCAAACGGTTGACCCCGCGTGACGTGCGGCGGGTAGTCGACCGCTGCAGCGACACAGTGACCCACCCCCACGCATTTCGTCATACGTTTGCTACTCATCTTTTGGATGGAGGTGCCGATTTGCGTGCTGTGCAAGAGCTTCTCGGACATGCGGATCTTACGACCACCCAGATTTACACCCATGTCAGCACCGAACGTCTCCAAACCGTCCACCGATCGACACACCCTCGCGCATGACTGAGCTCGAAACAGACGACATCGACAGGCCGCCGCGCACAGTGGGTGAGCCCGTACCCGAAGAACTTTGGCGCCAATACGCCAAGGCACCTGCCCAGAACGTGCGCGACCAGCTCATCGTGCACTACTCACCGCTCGTCAAATATGTCGCTGGACGTGTGGCCGTAGGTTTGCCCCAAAGCGTGGAACAGTCCGATCTCATCAGCTACGGCATCTTTGGGCTGATCGACGCGATCGACAAGTTCGACCCCAAACGCGGCTACAAGTTCGAGACCTACGCGATTGCACGAATCAAGGGTGCGATCATGGATGAGCTGCGCTCGATCGACTGGGTTCCCCGGTCTGTGCGAGCCAAGGCGCGTGCGGTCGAAAGGGCCTACGCCAAGCTCGAAGCCGATATGCACCGAGCGCCGACCGATCTTGAGTTGGCCGACGAACTTGGGATGTCCGAAGGCCAGCTTCAACAATTGCTCAGTCAGATCTCGCTCGTCGGTCTTGTCGCGCTCGATGAGATGTTGAGTGGAGACGGCGCCACACTCGGCGACACGATTCCTGACGCCGAAGCTGGGCCGGGTGGTACCTATGAGGTCGAGGAGATGCGCCAGATCCTCGCCGCCTCGATCAACCACATGCCCGAACGCGAGAAGGTTGTGCTGACCCTGTATTACTACGAAGGGCTGACGCTCGCAGAGATTGGCCAGGTGCTCGGTGTCACCGAGTCGCGCGTGTGTCAGATCCACACGAAAGCCGTCCTCCAGCTCCGCTCGCGGCTCGCCGCGGCCGATCGCACAGCCTGACGGATCGCAGCTCAGCTACGTCGCTGGGCAGCCACACACTCATCGGCGCTAACGTGTCGGCACTTCCCTCGAACCACGTCGCTGTTTCAAGGAGAAGTATCGAATGCGTGCATCGGTCGCATTGCTGTTGATCTCACTCAACCTGGGCGGGCTAGGTGGCGCCGAGGCTCTCGAACACCAGCCCACCTTCGAACCGCCGGTCGATGCGCCGGTCTCTGATCCATATCGACCGCCGTCATCACCCTACGGGCCGGGGAATCGCGGTATCGAGTACGACACCGAACTAGGTCAGGTCGTGGCGGCGGCTGGTGCAGGCACGGTTGTGTTCTCCGGCTGGGTAGGCGGTCAACAATATGTAACGGTCGACCACGGGCAACAACTGCGCACGACCTACTCGTGGCTGAGGACCCGAGCGATGCAGCGCGGCCAGCGGGTGCTTATCGGGACGCCCCTTGGTACCTCAGGTGACATGTTTCATTTCGGAGCACTGCGCAACGGTGAATACATCGACCCCGAGACGCTTTTCGGATCTGTATCGACACACGTCGCACTGGTAGCGATCGACGAAGCGTTCAGCTTGATCCAACGGGTTGGCTACGCCTGGTTTCGACCTCCAATCGGATCAGCGGCAGCGATGCGCTACGGACGCTGTCTTGTGGTGAGCGATTGCATAGCATTCCGGTAGGCTTTGCCGGTCCACGTTGTGGGCACCAAAACCACACCAATCACCCTGGCCGTCCCACGGTCGCGAGGCCGAAAGGTCTCGTGCGAGGCGAGGGGAAGAGAACCGATGGGGAGGAGAATCAAGTGGCTGTCGTCACCATGAAGCAATTACTCGAAGCCGGGGTCCATTTCGGACACCAAACTCGACGGTGGAACCCGAAAATGCAGCGGTTCATCCACGGCGAGAAGTCGGGCATTCACATCATCGATCTGAACCAGACGCTCGAACGTCTGGAGAAGTCCTACGAATTTGTGCGCGACATCGTAGCGAACGGTGGAACGGTCCTTTTTGTCGGCACCAAGAAACAAGCACAACAAAGCGTCCAGTCCTATGCCGAGAAGTGCAACATGCCCTACATCAACCATCGTTGGTTGGGCGGAATGTTGACCAACTTCGAGACCATATCCAAGCGCGTCAACAAGATGCTGGAATACGAACGCATGCGCGAATCTGGAGAGTTTGAGGCGATGCCCAAGAAAGAAGCTCTCATGTTGGGCCGTGAGCTCGCGAAGTTGGAGCGCAACCTTGGCGGCATCCGCAACATGAGTGCGCAACCCGACGCCGTGTTCATTCTCGATACGAAGAAAGAACATATTGGAGTGACCGAGGCCAACAAGCTCGGTATCCCGATCATCGCCGTGGTTGATACGAACTGCGACCCCGACCTCGTCAAGTACGTGATCCCCGGTAATGACGACGCCATTCGAGCCGGAGACCTCATGGCGCGGGTGATTTCAGATGCCGTTATCGAAGGCCGGTACATCGCTGCCAAGCGCGACGAGAAGGCGGCAGAGCGGTCCGAGGAACAAGAGGCCGAGGTCGCCAAACAGCAGGCAGCGGCGCGAGCAGCAGCAGCGGCTGCGGCGACTGAACGTGAGGCTCGAATCGCCGCCGAACAGACGACCGAGACTCCGTCGACGGGCGAGGCGGCCGAGTCGA
>JADFOM010000251.1 GCA_022562835.1 Acidobacteriota bacterium
GTGAACTCCGACCCCTCTCCCAGAGTGGATCGCGCCGTCAGGTCACCCCTGAGTCTGCGACAGAACTCGCTGCACAGGGCCAACCCGAGTCCGGCACCATCCTGTTCCCGCGTCGTCGTGTTGTCGACCTGGCGGAACGAGTCGAAAATATGCTCGAGTTCACGGCTCTCGATCCCAGCACCGTTGTCACGCACCAGCACCGAAACCCCAGCACCGTCAGCCATTTCCACCAGTTCGGCGATGACCTCGATTTGGCCTTCCCGAGTGAACCGAGACGCATTGCGTACCAGTTCGAGCAGCGTCTGATGGACCATCGTCCGGTCGGTGAACATGAGAGGAACCGACGGATCGACATGGAGGATGAGTTCGTTGTCCCAAACCGCTACGTGCTCCTTGGCCGAGCGCCCCACATCGGCGAGGAGTTCATGGAGGTCAACTTCCTCCAAGTGCACCTCCATGTCGCCGGACTCGATCTTGGACATCTCGAGCACGTCACTCACCAACGAGAGCAAGCTCCTCCCTGAGGCACTGATCTTCTTGAGGTCGGTGTCGAACAGCTTCCCGTCCTCGCCCATGTCCTGAGCTTCCTCGCGGAGCATGTCGCTGTACCCAATGATCGCGTTCAGGGGTGTCAGCAACTCATGACTCATATTGAGCAGAAACGTCCGCTTCACGGCGTCTGCCTCCTTGGCCCGCGCTTCGGCGTCGGCCAATAGGGTCCTCAGCAGCTCGATCTCAGCGTCTTTGTCCAAGGTAGCCCCCGATCCATCCTAGTTTTCCTGCGTTCGCTACGGAAGGTCTCGGCGAAGGCGACCATCATTGGCCGACAATTCCGGATCAGCTCGAATGTTCGGCGAGCCACTTGTCGATCAGCTTGCGGAGGTGTACGAGCAACATGGACTCGAACTCGTCGGCGTCGGTGAACGCGTGAAACGCGCCGAGAAACGATCCGTCGGAATGACGGAACCAGTGATCGAGGTATTTGTCCAAACGGTCGAGCTGATCAAGGTGATCGAGGACTGATTCGCGGTCCGCGAGGTTGACCATCGGCGCTCCAGCCTTGCGATACAGGAGTATCTGCGGGCTCCCTTTCTCGCGAAAGCTGCTCATGGCGGACTCGAACTCGTACGCCGTTCCCGACTCGTACTGGGTGCCGTCGGCGCGCACGGTCGTCTTGGGAACCGGAGATCCAATACGCGACCACAGGATCGCCAGATAGACGTCGGTGTCGCCGGGCTCGATGATCTGCGTCTGGAACGTCTCCGACGCGACGAGTGGCTCTTCCTCCCACAGCACCGGTACCAACTGGACTTCGTGGCCGTACTCCTCGTCGAGCTGCTGAATCACCTGCTTCACCAGGCGCCGCTCCGGGATGACATCACCAGGTGAAGAGATGAAGATCCGCAGTTGTCGGGTGAAACGTCGGCGGAGCCTGATCCTCTCGAGCGAGGCCCCGATCCGGGCTTGGAGCAGGATCGGTCGGATCGGGCTGATGAGGTAGTCGTCGGCCCCGGCGAGTACACACTCGACCATCAGGTCGAGGTCATCCACCGTCGACAAGATGATCACTGGAAGCTGTTTGGTGTCGACGTCGGCCTTCAGGGCCCGCAGGGTCTCCAGACCCGACATCCCGTCCATCACGAGTTCCATCAGGATCAGGTCGAAGTCGCCAGTCCGGGCCGCAGCGTAGGCCTCCTCGCCTCCCGCTACTGAGGCGACGTCAAATCCAAGCTTGGCCATCCGGCGTTGCAGAAGGTCGCGGTTCGTGCTGTCGCTGTCGACGATCAGCAGCTTTCCACCCTGGGCCAGAGCACCCAACTCGAGAGCTAAGGCCGAGGGGGACTGGTCTGATGCCGATGTGAGGGCCGGTACTGTCGTAGCCTCAAGCATTTGCTCCTGAAGTTGCTCGTCGAGCAGACCCAAGAGTCGGTGTTCGGCCGCGGCGATCCGGTCGAGATCAGGACCGATGGCGTCGAGGCGCTCCTCCTCGGCGACCTCGTGGAGCATCTCGGTATAGCCGGAGATGTGGTTCAGCTGCAGCCGCAGCTGAAACTGTGCTTCGGGCAGGTCGAGCTCGTCGGCATCGCGCTTGGCAGACCCGAGGTGTTCCTCAATCATCGCGATCAACCGTTCCCCCGAGCTGGCGATGGCTTGTAGGTCGCGGACCATCTCCGGCGGCACATCTCCGCTGAGATCCTCGATCATCATCTCGGCGTAACCGATAATTTGGGCCACGGGCGATCGCAAGACACGACGCAGGTGCGAGAGTCGACGGGCGAACGATTCCTCAGGTCGGTCGGACATGTGGCTCAGCCCCCCGAGGGTGCCGGGAACTCGCGGTGGTAGCGATGGATGGTCCATAGGTAGGTCTCGAACAGCGAACGCTCGGCCAGATCGACGTAGATCTGCTGCCTCACCTCGTCTCGATAGCCGCGACCAAGGTCACTGGATGCCCGCCCGAACACCGTCGCCTGGTTACGAAACTGCCAGAGGAGCTCGCGGGTGGCCATCCGCCCCTGGTGAAGTTCCCACAGTGTGAGCCACAGCGGCAGCAAGCCCATCAGAAAGATCAGAACGGCCTTCAAACTGACGTGACCGGGGACGTACACCGTCTTGAGGTCGGTGCCAAAGATGATGATCACCACCACCGCAAGGAACGACAGAACGTAGAGAACCCGCTGCACGAACTCGAGGCCGGCATGACGAATCTCGAGTTGCCTGACCTTTCGACCAAAATAGGTTGCCTGGTCGTCCACCCAGTGCTCGTCGACCAGCGCGTAGCGTTCCGCGAGTTCGCGCGGTTCGCTTTGTGGCAACGGCACGCCGACCCGATCGCTCTCGCGTGCCCACGCGAACCCGGGAAACGATGAGACCCCAGTCTCGGTCATGACCCGGCGAACGTCGACTCGATCACTCATTCCGAGAAGCAAAACGAAGAAGCGAACCCGCAGATTCTCGGCGAGCACCCGGCGCGACAGATGCTGGTGTAACCACCTGCGGGAATGCGTGGTGCGGAACAAGATGTAACCCACGAGGAACAGGGCAAGGTAGGCATATAGCCAGGCCAGATGGTCGTCGATCTTGGCGAACCACAAGAATGCGAAACCCATGCCGGCGCCGATCAGCGTCGCTGCGATGAATGCGCGGTCGGAGAGCGATTGGTTGGCCATGGCCAACCCGTCCGCGGCCAGATACGCCGACTGGACCTCGTCGAGGGCGAGTCGCTCGGCGATGTCGAGGTCATCCGGCAGCGCCTCGAGCAGCGAGTACCCGGCCGGCTGTGACCCCCCGCTACTCATATCGACGGTCAGCTCGGCGAGGTCGTCGAGCATCGAGGTGAGGGCCGTGGGCATCGCCGCCTGACCGTGCCACACGCCGCCGCGACCAGATGCGATGACATACACAGGGGTGGTGTCGAGCTGCTCCGCCTGCCCAGCCGCACCGAGCCGCGCACTCGGCACCCACACGGCTGTCGGCCCCTCTAGGGCGTCTGGAACCTCGCCGACGGCGACAGGATCGGGCAACTCCCCGCTCGGCTCCGGGCCAAAATCGCGATCCAGATAGGAAGCGAGCACATCGAGCGTTCCACCCGACCTGCGTTCCATCTGTCCGTCCCAGAGAGCGATCAGAACATGGGCGCTCTTGGCGAGATGGAGCCCCAAGCGGTGGTACGGGAGCCCTGGGTCCACGCCACCATGCTCGTGATCCGTCGTATCGCTGATGATGGAGACTTCGACCGCGGGGGACTCGATGACTCGGTCGAGTTGGATCGCGCCCTCGGGCGAGAGCTCAGCACGATAGACCTCACGGGGCTTGGGGAGCATCACATGGACATCGCACCCCAGTTCGAGGGCGACCTCGGTCACGATCTGGTCGGCACCATCGGCCATCCCGGTGAGCAACTCGACCCGCGCTGGAGCACAGCGGTCCGCAAGTCCGCCGATGACCGCCGCCACCGAGCGGCGGACGCTGTCTCGCATAGTGGGATCAAGATCGCGGTGCCCTGTTACCGCCACCCGTAGCGACGGCAACGTGTCGAGACTCAGCTCAACAGTCCAACGGCTTCGTCGGTGTTCACCACCGCGTTCGCGATGAATCCAAAATTCACCAGCGCGGCTTCGTAGCCGTTACCGAGTTCAGGATGGATCGCGGCAGCCGTTGCATCTTTTACCACCGTGACCTCGAAGCCGTCCTCGAGTAGCTCTCGCATGTGGGCCTCCACGCACAGGTTGGCCGACATTCCGGCAAGCACAACTTTCGAAATCCCTCGCTTACGCATCTGGAGGGCGAGATCGTTGCTTTCCGGCCCATACACCTTGTGCGGGCTGGTGATCACTGTCTGACCGTCGTTGATGTACGGCTTGTACTGTTCGAGCCAGTCGGCTCCCGAGCCCTCGAAG
>JADFOM010000252.1 GCA_022562835.1 Acidobacteriota bacterium
CACAGGCTGTTGCCGGGCTGAACGATCACCGCCGTCTCCTCCGGCCAATACGACATGGCCGCCGACGGCATCACGATCACCGAAGAGCGTGCCGAAGAAGTTGCCTTCTCCAATGGTTACATCAACCTCGACCAGCGCATCCTGGTGCGTATTGGTGAAGATCGATTCACCGATGCGGATAGCCTCGCTGCTGACGAGTCACTCAGGGTCGGAAGCCAGCTCGGAACCACCAACTACGACACGGCCGTTGAGCTCGTCACCGAAGAGCGAGTCGACGCTTTCGATCAGTTCGGAGTCGCCGTGCAGGCCCTCATTTCTGGCGACGTCGATGCGGTGATCATAGACGAGACCGCCGGCCAGGGCTACGTGGGTGAGAACGCGGGCGACCTAGAGCTGATCGGGGACTCGCTCAGCTCTGACTCGCTCGGGTTCATATTCCCGCTGGATTCGGACCTGGTCGAACCGTTCAACGCTGTCATCGCCCAGATGAAGGAGGACGGCTCGCTCGAGGAGATCTCCACCGAATATTTCGGTGACTCGTTCACGATCACCTACGAGGAAATCGAAGAGATCGAGTACGAGGAAGGTGCCGCCGAGTAGAGCACCCTTAGACCGAGGCTCCCAACGAGGAGCAGTCGGATCTCAACTGCTCTTATCGGAGCGCACAATTGAATCTAAGGCGGGGCGTCGACCTAGGGTTGGCGCCCCGTCCCCGCGTTTGGAGTGTCCATGAGCAGTGAGACCTGACCCGGGATCAGTACGATTCGGCTGAAGATCCGGGACAAAAACGCGATGACGTCGTCCCATGGTGGGACACGTTCCCGTGGTGGGTGGTGATGCTTGCTGCCATCGTCGGGGTGTTTGGTTACTACAGCCTTTTCGTCGAGCGTTATAACGATGCGTTCGAGTTCATGAAGGAAGGCCTCCGTCTCACCATCGAGATGGCGCTGTGGGGTTTTCTCATAGCACTCGCTATCGGCCTTGTCGCGGGCCTCGGCCGGATCTCGCGCAATGTGGTGGCGCGCAACGTTGCTCGAACCTACATCGAGTTCATCCGCGGCGTTCCGACGCTCCCAATGATCTTCTTCGTCAACTATGTCATCGTTCCGTCCGTCGTAGACTTCTTGAACCTTGATCTGCAGAGCATCACACCTCAGTGGCGGGCTATTTTTGCGCTAGCGCTCATCTATGGCGGGTATCTCGCCGAAGTGTTCCGCGGTGGGATCCAGTCGGTCACGAAGGGTCAGATGGAAGCGGGCCGCTCTCTTGGGCTGAGCTACCGGGCGACCATGCGCTCGATCATTTTGCCACAGGCGTTGCGAGCCATCATCCCGCCTCTCGGCAATGATTTTATTGCCATCCTCAAGGACACGTCTCTGCTCTCGCTCATCGCTGTGCGTGAGATTACGCAGAACGCAAAGATCTACAGCAACGCGAGCTTTGACTTCCGCGAGAGTTATATGGTGCTGACGTTCATGTACTTGGTTCTGGTCCTGGGACTGTCGTTCTTACTAAGTCGCTTCGAGGCGCGGATGACGCGCTACGAAGCAGGTGAGCGCTCATGATCAGGGTTTCGGGCCTTTACAAGACATTTGGTAAGGACATCCATGCGTTGCGTGGTGTTGACCTGAGCGTCGATTCGGGCGAGGTTGTGGTCGTGGTCGGTCCGAGCGGCTGTGGCAAATCGACCCTATTGCGCAGCATTAACATGCTTGAGCGACCGACACATGGCATCGTCGAGATCGACGGCACAGTGTTGACCGACAAGAAGGTCAACCTCGATCGTGTCCGCGCCGACGTGGGCATGGTCTTCCAGCAGTTCAACCTTTTCCCGCACCGCACCGTGCTGGACAACGTGATGCTCGCCCAGCGCAAGGTGCGTGGACGATCGAAGGCGGAGGCCGGTGAGGTTGCACGCCAACAACTCGAACACGTTGGGATCCCCGAGAAAGCCGACGCCTACCCGCGCCAACTGTCCGGTGGCCAACAGCAGCGCGTCGCCATCGCGCGCGCTCTGGCGATGAATCCCAAGGTGATGCTGTTTGACGAGCCAACGAGCGCGCTCGATCCGGAGATGATCAGTGAGGTCCTCGAGGTGATGCTCAAGCTCTCCCGGGAAGGTATGACCATGATTGTTGTCACCCACGAGATGGGTTTCGCCCGCGCAGCTGCGGACCGCGTCGTGTTCATGGACGAAGGCCAGATCGTCGAAAGCGGAACGCCCGGCGAGATGTTCGACAACCCACAGCATCAGCGCACCCGCGATTTCTTCGACAAGATCCTCTCGCACTGATGGTCCTGCACCCCGACTGCGCAGCTCTGGAGCCGTTCCTCGGCACCTGGCAGGGTGAAGGGCGTGGCGACTATCCAACTATCGAACGCTTCGCCTATAGCGAGACGTTGGTGATCGATCATGTCGGCAAGCCGTTTGTGTCGTTTGATCAACGCACCAAGTTCGTGGACAGTGGGCTGCCGCTGCACGCGGAGTATGGCTACATCCGCGCACTCGGTGGGTCATCGATCGAGTTTGTTGTCGCGATTCCGTCGGGCATCGCAGAGCTGCATGCGGGCACCGTGAATGATGGCCTAATCGAGCTGGCATCGACGTCGATCGCCCGCACCGATACAGCCAAGGTTGTGACCGAGGTACGCCGACGCATCGTCGTGGACGGTGATCGGCTTCACTATGTGCTCGACATGGCCGCTGTCGACCAGGACCTTCAGTTCCATCTCGAGGCCGAACTTCACCGCGTGTAACTGTTCTGGGTGTCAGACACCAAGCACAAAACACGCTTTAAGGGGTGCCCGATGTGTGCTTGGTGTCTGACACCTTGGTGCCGCGTGACACCTTCTGGCACATCCACCCGGTTCGTGAGGGCGGTCGTGACAACGCGAGACTGCGGCCATGGATGAACCGGTAGTTCCCAAGGTCGGACAAGGTGTGTTGCACCTGTTCGCGAAGCCCGCTGCGGAGGTCGACGCATCCGCACTCGCCGCCGCGATCGAAACGGTTGTGCGGGCCGACGGACAGGTGGTGTGTGTGTCCATTCTCGGCCACAAGGCCGACGCCGCGTTCATGGCAATCGCTCCCGATTTGCGAACGCTGCGGACGTTCCAAACAGATGTTTCGCGGTGTGGGTTCGAAATTGTCGACTCGTACGTGTCGTTGACCGAGCTGTCGGAGTACGCGCAAGGCGTACCCGAGGAACTCCGCCAGGCACGGCTGTACCCCCAGCTGCCTCCAGAGGGTAAGCCGGCGTGGTGTTTCTATCCGATGTCCAAACGCCGCAACGTCGGTGCCAACTGGTTCACGTTGCCCTATGAGCGACGCAAGGAGCTGATGTATGAGCATGGTGCCTCGGGCCGCAAGTTTGCCGGCCGCATACTTCAGGTGGTGACCGGTTCGACCGGCGTCGATGACTACGAATGGGGCGTCACCCTGTTCGGTGAACACCCCGACGACCTCAAGGAGGTCGTGTACACGATGCGCTACGACGAGGCGTCGGCCGAGTTCGGCGAATTCGGTACGTTCTACACCGGATACGTCGTTTCTCCAGCAGACCTCGCCTGACCGTTTCTTTGTTTTTCTGACCCCTGGAGCGCCCAAAAGGGCGCTCCAGGGGTCAGAAAAACAGCAACCGGGTCTCGATGCCGTGTTCACATTCTGGAAACACGGAGGTGACATTGTTGTCATCAGCTTGCTGGACACTGTCTGCGGGGTGAGGGAGCGTCTCCTGACCCCCTCTCGGAGGGAGATTCACAAATGTCGGTACTTGCGCAAATGGAGGGCGGCGACATCGCCTGGATGATGATGTCGACCGCTCTGGTCGTCTTCATGGTGCCGGGTCTCGCATTGTTCTACGGCGGCATGACCCGGTCGAAGAACGTGCTCAACATGATCCAGATGAACATGATCTGCCTTGGAATCGTGCCGCTGATCTGGGTGTTATTCACCTACAGCCTGGCCAATAACGGTGACGGCAAATTTATCGGGAACCTTGACCTCGCCGGTCTTGACGGCCTAGCAGGCGACACGGATGCGCTCGTCAGCGTCGTATTTCTCATGACGTTCGCTGCGATAACGCCTGCACTGATCAGCGGCGCTGTCGCTGACCGGATGAAGTTCTCCGCCTGGGTGTTGTTCGTGCCGCTCTGGTCGATCCTTGTCTACGCACCGGTGTTCTTCTGGGTGTACTACGGCTGGCACACCGACCTCAACCCACACGCGATTGACTTTGCGGGTGGCACGGCGATCCACATCAACGCCGGTGTCGCAGCACTTGTCCTGGAGGCCGCCGCAAATCTGGACCTCGACATATCGGCAGCTGCCATGAAGGCGTTGTTGATCCAAACGGCTCTGGATGTAAGCGGTCCAGACCATTCCGCCCCGGGCCCCGAA
>JADFOM010000253.1 GCA_022562835.1 Acidobacteriota bacterium
ATCGTTGCCCGACCAGGTCCGACAAGGCGTAAACGGGCGATGAGGCGGCCGCGACGCTGCAGTCGATCTGGGAGCCGTGGGAGCGAGGCAAGGCAACACCGGCCGATGTGATGTCGGCACTTGACGAGGCCGGTCTTCGTCCCTTTCTCGAGTCCGTCAACGGTTCATAGGCGCCGCTCCACCGATGTCTACACGTGGAGGATCGCAGCGAATTCCGCGTCCGGCTGAGGTTGTTGGTGGCGGGCCGGCTCCCTGGGCCGACCACAAAGACATACCCGACCTCACCCAGATGCTCGAAAATGTCGCGGAGTGGCGCGAGCCGCGTGTGTTCGGCGGACCGACACATGACGGTCGGTCGGCGGTGTTGGCTTTGTTGTACGAGCGCTCCGGTGAGCCGCATCTGCTGTTGACTAGACGCTCCGAGCACCTCCGTAGCCACACCTCCGAGATCGCCTTCCCTGGCGGCCGCGCCGAAGCCGGTGATCGCTCGCTTTGGCATACGGCACTGCGTGAGTGCCAGGAGGAGGTTGGTCTGGCCCCCGAAGCTGTAGAAAAGGTGGGTGCACTCGACACCTTCGTGACGGTTGGGTCGAACTCGTTGGTGCACCCGTTTGTGGGTACCGCCCCAACCCCTCGTGGACTTGTCGCTGATCCGGGTGAGGTCGCTGCGATCCTGGAGGTGCCGATCGCCGAACTTCTACATCCAGACTCCTGGCGCGAGGAGCTATGGCCGATGCCCGACGACACCATGCGCCCAATGACGTTCTTCGAACTTCATGGCGACACCGTTTGGGGGGCCACCGCCGCAATGGTGCGTCAGCTGTTGATGATCGCACTCGGCCTGCCCGACGCCTCATTGATGCGCTGAGGGGAACTCTCGACCTGTGGGCCTCGGTGTCGCCTCGGTGTCAGACACCGAGCGCAGAACCAGACTTGATCCAGCGCGCCATGTGCTCGGTGTCTGACACCGTGGTTGGCAACGCGCCATGTGCTCGGTGTCTGACACCGTGGTTGGCGGCGCGCCATGTGCTCGGTGTCTGACACCGAGGTGCACCGTGTTGGCATTGCGCTGGGCGTCGGACACCGTCGACATCGCCACGCCGGTGTTGGGACTCGTGTCAACTAGAGTGACGGAGTGCCGGACCTGACTTTCACTGCCTCTTCACACGCCGAACTGGTGATTCAAGTTCGTCAGTGGCTCGAAACGGCCGAATCCACCGAGACAACACCGGCGACGATCGTTGGCAAGTCTGCGGAGCTCGCAAAAGACGCGCTACGCGTTGTTGCAGATGCCGCACCGAAACCAATCGCCGAGAGCGATCTGCTCAAGGCACTTACCGAGATGGGCTATGACGTCACCGATCGCACTCGCGACACGCTGCTAGTAGGACTCGGTGTGGCGACCGAGGTGACCGACGGAAGTTTCGTACGAAAGGCTCAGTCTTCGGGCGAGGCAGCATTCTTCGAGATGAACTCGGCGTTCGCCAAGCGTTTGCTTTCGCGTCTCGTTCGCGAATAACTGCGGGATTTGCCGAGGTCGCTGTCGGCGGTGGATAGACTTGCGCCTTCTTCCGGGCAGGAAAGTTAGGGGCATCACATGGCCGAGATTGACATCGGCATGGGAAAGTCGGGTCGCAGAGCCTATGGCTTTGATGACATCGCGATCGTTCCCAGTCGTCGTACGCGAGATCCAGAGGACGTCGACATCTCTTGGGAGATCGACGCCTATCGATTTGAGCTGCCACTCATGGCATCGGCGATGGACGGTGTTGTAAGCCCGGACTCGGCTATCGAGATAGGACGACTTGGGGGTCTGGCTGTCCTCAACCTGGAAGGACTCTGGGGTCGTTACGAGGACGCCGACGCCGTACTCGCCGAGATAGCCACGCTTTCAGCAGACAAGGCGACTCAGCGTATGCAGGAGCTCTACCGTGAGCCGCTCAAGCCGGAACTCATGGCCGCATGTGTCGCCAAGATTCGTGATGCAGGTGTTCGCGCGGCTGCCTCTTTGACCCCGCAGAAGACGGCTCGTTATGCGCAGACCGTAGTCGACGCTGGACTCGACCTTCTGGTGATCCAGGGTACGGTCGTGTCCGCCGAGCACGTGTCGAGCAGTGTCGAGCCGCTCAACCTCAAGACCTTCATTCGTGAACTTGATATTCCGGTCATCGTCGGCGGCTGCGCCAGCTACCAGGCGGCTCTGCACCTCATGCGCACCGGAGCTGCTGGTGTGCTCGTCGGAGTTGGTCCCGGCCACGCTTGCACAACTCGCGCAGTGCTCGGACTCGGGGTTCCCCAAGCGACCGCAATCGCTGACGCACGAGCTGCGCGGATGCGCCATCTCGACGAAACAGGGGTCTATTGCCACGTCATTGCGGATGGAGGGATGGCGACCGGCGGTGACATAGCGAAGGCGATCGTTTGTGGTGCCGACGCGGTGATGGTCGGCAGTCCGCTAGCTGCGGCGGCCGAGGCCCCCGGTGGGGGTTTTCACTGGGGTATGGCGACATTCCATCCGACCTTGCCTCGCGGTGCCCGCGTCGAGACGGTCACCCGCGGCACGCTCGAGGAAATCCTGGTCGGGCCAGCTCGTGAGAACGATGGCAAGCTCAACCTCTTCGGTGGTCTCCGAACTTCGATGTCGACGTGTGGGTATGTCGACATCAAGGAGTTCCAGAAGGCCGAGGTGATGGTTGCCCCGGCGCTGCAGACCGAAGGCAAGTCGCTTCAGAAGGCCCAGGGCGTCGGAATGGGTCACTGAGATCGCAGTGGATGAAAACCCGCCACTCGTCGTCGTCGTCGATTTCGGAGCGCAATACGCCCAGCTGATTGCACGGCGCGTGCGCGAGGCCAACGTCTACAGCGAGATCGTTCCCTACCAGATCACCGCGGCTGAGCTGGCCGAGCGCGCGCCCGCCGGGATCATCCTCAGCGGTGGGCCCAAGTCGGTAAATGTCGAAGGTGCTCCCCTCGTGGATCACGCGATTTTTGACCTCGGAGTACCCATCCTCGGGATTTGTTACGGAGCACAGCTCTGCGCCCACCAGCTCGGCGGAGAGGTCGACAGATCGGGACGCGGAGAGTATGGCCGGACCGACATTGCGGTCCAGAGCGCCGATGGCCTCCTCATGGGAATGTCCGATGGCCAGGACGTCTGGATGAGTCATTTCGATGCGATAGTCGCCCCACCGGCCGGAGCCACCGTGATCGCGTCGAGTCCCGAGGCGCCGGTAGCGGCGTTCGAGGATCCCGTTCGTGCGGTATATGGAGTTCAGTTCCATCCCGAGGTTGCCCACACACCCAACGGCCAGCGCGTCATCGAGAACTTTCTGTACAAGGCTTGTGGTCTTCCTCCGAGTTGGACGATGCCGAACGTCATCGAGCGGTCCGTCGAACAGATCCGCACCCAGGTCGGAGACAGGCGTGCGATCTGTGGACTCTCCGGTGGAGTCGACTCGGCGGTAGCGGCAGCGTTGGTGCACAAGGCGATCGGCCCCCAGCTCACCTGTGTCTTCGTCGACACTGGTCTGATGCGGCTCGACGAGGGCGAGCAGGTCGTCGAGACCTTTCAGCGCAATCAGGGCATCGAACTGGTCCACATGCGCGTTGCTGATCGGTTCTTTGCCGGGCTCAAGGGTGTTATCGACCCTGAGGCAAAGCGCAAGGTCATCGGGGAGCTGTTCATTCGAGTTTTTGAGGAGGCGGCCAGCGGTCTCGAAGACGCCGAGTTCTTGGTGCAGGGAACCCTCTATCCAGACGTAATCGAGTCCGGCACCCCCGACGCCGCAAAGATCAAGAGCCATCACAATGTCGGCGGGCTCCCCGAGGACATGGAGTTCTCGCTCGTCGAACCATTGCGTGCACTGTTCAAAGACGAGGTCCGGACAGTGGGTTCCGAACTAGGACTTCCCGACGAGATCGTTTGGAGACAGCCATTCCCCGGCCCCGGACTCGGCGTTCGGATTATTGGCGAGGTGACCCCGGAGAAGGTTGCGACCTTGCAGCTCGCGGATGCAATCGTGCGTGACGAGATCGCCAAGGCCGACCTCGAACGCGAAATTTGGCAAGGGTTCGCAGTCCTGCCCGATATCCGATCGGTCGGCGTGATGGGCGACGAACGCACCTATGGTCATCCGATCATCATTCGAGCAGTCACGAGCGATGACGCAATGACCGCTGATTGGGCACGTCTGCCCCATGACCTCCTCGAACGCATGTCGAGCCGCATCATCAACGAGGTCACCGGGGTCAACCGGGTGGCATATGACATCACTTCAAAGCCACCCGGCACGATCGAATGGGAGTGAGAGCGGACGTCGACGATCTTGTCGCCGCGGTCGCTTTCTTTGGCTCGCAGATCGTCGAGCTCA
>JADFOM010000010.1 GCA_022562835.1 Acidobacteriota bacterium
AGCGGCGGAACGGCCAAAACGATAGCTGCTGCCGGCGTCGAGGTCACCGATGTCGCCGATCTGACCGGCTACCCGGCAATTCTTGGTCACCGCGTCGTGACCTTGCATCCGTTGGTCCATGGCGCGCTGTTGGCCGATCCAACAGACCCGGATCATCAGGCTGACATGGCGGAATACGGCATCACGCCGATTTCGTTGGTGGTGGCCAACCTCTACCCGTTCGGCGACCAGCCGGGAATCGAGATGATCGACATCGGCGGACCGACGATGGTGCGCGCTGCCGCGAAGAACCATGCCTATGTCGCAGTCGTCGTCGATCCGGGCGACTACGACGGCGTGCTCGAAGAACTCGAGGGTTCCTCGACCCTCGGAGCGTCGACTCGTCGATCGCTGGCGCGTAAGGCGTTTGCGCACACCGCTGCCTATGACGCGGCGATCGTTGGCTGGCTCGACCAGATCGAGGACACCGGCGAGGGCGCAGACCCGCTGCCCGCCTCATTGCATTTCGCCGCGCATCGCGTTCAGGATCTTCGTTATGGAGAGAATCCCCATCAGGTCGGCTCACGCTACCGATTCGAGGGAGCGCGGAGTTGGTGGGACGACTCGATACAGCACAGCGGCAAGGATCTTTCGTATCTCAATCTCTACGACACCGAGGCGGCGTGGCGACTCGTGTGGTCGCTCAGCAACGACCCGACGGCGGTGGTGGTCAAGCACGCGAACCCATGCGGCGTTGCGGTAGGCGACGACATAGCGGTCGCCTACCAACGCGCTCATGCGTGCGATTCGACCTCCGCGTTCGGTGGCATCATCGCAGTGAATCGTCCAGTGACGATCGCTATGGCGGAGGCGGTTTCGGAGATCTTTACCGAGGTGGTCGTCGCTCCGTCATTCGAGACTGGCGCGCTCGAGAAACTCACCGAAAAGAAGAACCTCCGTGTTCTAGAGGCGAATGAGCCGTCGCAGCCCGAGCTGGATATCCGCTCGATAGACGGTGGTTTGCTCGTGCAGACCAGTGATCCTGTTTCGAGGGACGAATCCGAGTGGCAGGTAGTCACGGAGCGGGCGCCATCGGACGCGGAGATGGATGACTTGCGTCTCGCCTGGCAGATCTGCGCTCGGGTCACATCGAATACGATCGTGCTGGTTAAGGATCTTCAAGCGGTGGGAATCGGCGCCGGCCAACAGAACCGCCGCGATGCAGGTCGGATCGCGGCGGACAAGGCGGCTGGTCGAGCAGCGGGCGGTGCCTGTGCCTCCGACGCGTTCTTTCCGTTCCGTGACGGACTCGATGCCGCCGCCGAGGCAGGCGCGACCGCGGTGATTCAGCCAGGTGGGTCGGTGCGCGACCCGGAGGTCATCGACGCAGCCAACGAAGCGGGCATGGCGATGGTGTTCACCGGACAGCGGCATTTTCGGCACTAGCGCGACCCTTTGGTCTGACACCGGGGTCGCGGTAGCGCGACCCTTTGGTCTGACACCGGGGTCGCGGTGGCGAGCGCGAAAGGCCTAAACGCCTACACAAACCGGCCGCGCGTCTTCTAGCGTTGAGTCATGGCAACAATAGAGATCGTCGGCGGCAAGAAGACGTTGTCATTCGAGTTCTTTCCTCCAAAAACTCCTGAGGCAGAGCAAACCCTCCGCGAGACGGTGGACGCACTCGCCTATCGAAAGCCCCTATTCGTGTCGGTCACGTACGGCGCTGGTGGATCGATCATTGACCGGACCCGCGACGTCGTTGTCGACCTCGCGGCGAGCTACCCATTTGCGGTCATGCCGCATCTCACTTGCGTTGGGCATAGTGAAGACGAAGTGAACATGTTGCTCGACGACTACGCCGACAACGGCATCGATAACATGCTCGCCCTCGCCGGCGACCCGCCCGCTGGCGGGTCCGATCCCGGGGGCGATTTTCGGTTCGCCAGCGAACTGGTCGAACAGATAAAGGCGCACCGACATGGTTTCAAGATCGGCGTCGCCGCGTTCCCCGAGGTCCATCCCCGCTCCACCGATCGAAAGGTCGATCGCGAACATCTCGCACGAAAACTCGAGTCCGCAGACTTCGGGATCTCACAATTCTTCTTCGACCCCGAACACTATGTGCGAATGATCGAAGAACTCGACGCGCTCGGCTGCGACACGCCGGTGTTACCCGGCATCATCCCGGTTATCAACCCGACGACGATCCGTCGCTTCGCCGACATGAACGAGGCAAAGGTCGACGAGGACCTGTGGACACGACTCGAACGAGCCGATGAGCACGATCGTCTTTCGATAGCGGTCGAGCACGCAGCGACGATGGCAACCACTCTGCTCGAGGCCGGGGCGCCAGGTCTGCACTTCTATGCACTTAACCGTGCGGACGCCGTCTCCGGCATTCTCGATCTGATCGGTTGGTAGACGTTGCGGGTCAGAACCACAGTGCTCGGTTCGATCTCGTAGGATCGCATGATGGCAAACAAGATCACCCTCAACGGCGACGGTTCCCTCGAGGTCCCCGATTCACCCATCATTCCCTTCATCGAAGGCGACGGCAGCGGTGTCGACATTTGGCCAGCTGCTCGCCACGTACTCGACGCCGCCGCGGCAAAGCACGGCCGTACGGTCGAGTGGCGTGAGGTTCTCGCGGGGGAGAAGGCGTTCAACGAGACCGGTGAATGGCTTCCCCAGGAAACTATCGAAACCTTTCAGGAATACCTCATCGGCATCAAGGGACCACTGACAACGCCGATCGGCGGCGGTTTCCGCAGCCTCAACGTTGCGATTCGTCAGATCCTCGACCTCTACGTCTGCCTGCGTCCGGTGCGCTGGTTCCCGGGCGTGCCCTCTCCGGTCAAGCGGCCCCAGGATGTCGACATGGTGATCTTTCGCGAGAACACCGAGGACATCTACGCTGGTCTTGAGGTTGAGGCATTCACGCCAGAGGCCAAGAAGCTGCGTGACCTGCTGAAGGATTCGTTCGGGTGGGAGATACGTGAAGACTCGGGCATAGGCATCAAGCCCATCTCAAAATCGGGCTCGCAGCGACTACAGCGTGCTGCGCTCAACTATGCGATCGAGCGCGGGCGCAACCGTGTGACCTGGGTTCACAAGGGCAATATCATGAAATACACCGAGGGCGCGTTTCGGAAGTGGGGCTACGAGCTGGTCACCGAGGAGTTCTCTGACAAGGCTGTCGGATGGGAAGACTGTGGCGGAGACTCTGGCGACAAGATTCTCGTCTCCGATGTCATTGCTGACATCGCGCTTCAGCAGGTGTTGACCCGTCCAAAGGAGTTCGAGGTGATCGCGACGATGAACCTCAACGGGGATTACCTCTCCGACGCTCTCGCGGCGCAGGTCGGCGGTATCGGCATCGCACCGGGTGGCAATGCCAACTACGTCACCGGGCATGGCATTTTTGAGGCGACACATGGCACCGCACCGAAGTACGCGGGCCAGGACAAGGTGAATCCGTCCTCAGTTCTATTGTCGGGTGTGTTGATGTTTGAACACATCGGCTGGAGCGACGCTGCGGCCGATATTGAACGCGCTCTCGAGGCGACGATTGCTGACAAGGTGGTCACCTACGATTTCGCCCGTCAGATGGAAGACGCGACCGAGGTCAAGTGCTCCGAGTTCGCGTCCGCGATCGTGGACCGGCTCTGAGTCTTACAGAACCACTCGCTGAGGGAGCAGCCACCCTGGGCCTCTATCGGCGCGGCGCGAAACTGATCTGGCGATCGGTCAGAACACACCCCGGTCCCCACTTCTTGGGGATCATGGGTGCGAATCTTTACGCTCTCGCTGCGGTGTTTTACACCTACGTTGTTGGACGGATTATCGACGACGTGATCATCCCCGAACTCGCAGGTAGTGGTGCCGCAGATGGTGCACTGCGCGACGCCGTGATCGCGTTGATGGCTGTGGCGTTGGTGCGTGCGGTGACCGTCGTTGCTCGTCGCTATTTCGCTGCCATGGCCGAGTACCGCACGCAGCGGTCGTGGCGCCATGACATCTTCAACGGTTACCTCGACGCGCCGCTCGCGTTTCACCGTCAACGGTCGGCGGGGGAGCGGTTGGCACACCTCGACGCCGACATGATGACGTCGACGATGGTGCTTAAACCACTGCCGTTTTCGATCAGCGTGCTTGCGCTCGTCGTGTTCGCGGTCATCTCGCTAGCGCTGATTCATTGGTCGCTGGCCATCCTCGGCGCCGTGTTGTTCCCAAGTCTTGCGATGTTCAGCCACTTCTACAGCCGTCGTGTTGAGCGGCCCGCGGCGGAGGCACAGCATCAGATCGGCCGGATTTCATCGATCGCCCATGAAAGCTACGACGGTGTGCTGGTCGTCAAGACCCTCGGCCGTGAAGCCGCGGAGGTGCAGCGCCTCGAGGACGCTTCGGAAGAACTTCGTGAGGCCCGAGTGCGGGTCGCAAAATTACGGGGCACGTTCGAACCCGTGATCGAGGCGATGCCGAACCTAGCGGTGCTGTTGTTGTTGGCCATGGGTGGGTGGCTGGTGTCGACCGATAGCGCAACGATCGGTCAAATAGTGCAGGCGATGATCTTGTTCCTCATGTTGGCGTTGCCTATGAGGGTGATGGGGTTCCTGCTCGAAGAGATGCCTCGCTCGGTCGTTGCGTTGGACCGGATCGACGAGACGATGCATCAAGCCGCAACCACGCCGGGGCCTCGCGCCGATGATCTGCTTGAGCAAGACGCTGATGAACGGGTGCTTGCTGCGGTGTCTGTGGAGGGCGTGTCCTTCGGGTTCGGTGAGGTCGAAATCGTTGATGATGTGAGCTTCACAGTCGCATCCGGCGAAATCCTCGCCATCGTTGGTCCGACCGGCTCGGGCAAGTCGACGCTCATGCATCTCCTGGCTTCGCTCTATCTACCGGATTCTGGCGCGGTGCGCTTCGTCGCGACCGACGCGGATGGCCGACCCGATGGTGTCGTATCGGTGTTTCAGGAGGCCTACCTCTTCGCCGAAAGCGTCCGCGAGAATCTGACCCTCGGCGCAGAGATCTCCGATGTCGATATCAACGATGCGTTGAGACGCTGTCGAGCCGACGACTTCGTCGCCGCGCTGCCAGACGGTCTCGAAACCGTCGTCGGTGAGCGGGGACAGTCATTGTCGGGTGGTCAGCGGCAACGGCTGGCCCTAGCCCGCGCGATATTGCGTCGCCCGAAGGTTCTCCTCGTCGACGACGCAACCTCGGCTGTCGATCCCACGATCGAGGCCGAGATCCTCGAATCACTGCGTGAGGATCTTTCATCGATGGTCATTGTCGCATACCGACTCTCGACGATCCGTCTCGCGGACCGGGTGATCTACCTAGACGGGGGCAGGGTTGTCGCCAGCGGAACCCACGAGGAATTGATGGCCGAGCCGGGCTACGCAGCGTTGATCCGGGCCTATGAGGTCGCGCAGATATGAACCGTACGAATGGACCTAGCGACGACATCCACCAGGACAGCGAATCGGTGGAGGAGCGCGCTGATTCGCCCAGGAACGAACTGAGATCGAGCCCGTCAGATCTCCGACCTGAGCAAGCTGAGCCTTACAACCTCTTACATGGGACAGACCCGAGGGGTCCGAACGATCTCGGCGTGAGCGAAGCCGGACCCTCCGACGGATCGACCGAGTTCGTCGACGAAGAGGTCGACCTGCGTGCCATCGAGATTCTACGGCGTGGGCTCAAGATGTCGCCGGAGCTGCGCGTGGGCTTGAGGTTGACCATTGTCATGGCCCTGGTGGGGGCGGTCGGCAAACTCACCGTTCCGGTGGTCACACAGGTCGTGCTGGACAAGGGTTTCCCCGACGCAGGATTCAGGGCTGTGTTCGTCTACAGCGCCTGTGCGGTCGTGGCGCTGGCGGTGATTGGCACGATGGCGCTTAACCGCCTCACCTACATTCGGCTCGCGAAATCCGCCGAGATGGCCCTCAAGAACCTGCGGGTCAATACGTTTGCGCACATCCATCGCCTGAGTTTGGCCAAACATACGGCGAACCGCATGGGTCAACTCACCGCCCGGGTGACCTCCGACGTCGAGACGCTGGCCCAGTTCGCGTCCTGGGGTGCGATCTCATGGATCATCAACTCGGCATTGATCGTCGGCACGCTCTCCGTCATGGTGTTCTACTCGTGGCAGCTCACGCTCATCACCGTCGCTGTCTACGTGCCCATCGTCCCGATCATGCGGGCGATTCAGCGTCGACAACTCCGCGCCTATGCGAGGGTTCGAGAACGGGTGGGTGAAACACTCGACATCGGGTCCGAGACCGTGTCGGGAGCGGCGGTCGTACGCTCCTACAACTACACGAGTCGGCTTCGTGCAAGGGCGCAGCTCGCCGTGAGCAGGCAATACCGCGACCAGCTCTCAGCCCACAAATACTTTGCATTCCTCTTTCCTATCGCGGACATGTTCTCCGCCCTCGCGATGGCGATCGTGGTGGTCGTTGGTGTGAACAACGGTCTCGATTGGGGGATTACCGACGGCGAACTGGTCGCGTTCCTGTTTCTGCTGAACCTGCTGTTGAATCCGATCTCCGAACTCGGTGAGGTGCTCGATCAGACTCAGACCGCACTCTCGGGCTGGGCGAAGATCCTTTCCGTATTCGACATGGAGGTCGAGGTTGTCGAACCTTCGGCGCCAGTTCCGGTGCGGCCTGGTCCTGTCGAGGTGACCGTCGATCGGGTTCGGTTCCGCTACGACAGCGGAGAGGATGTGCTGCACGATGTCTCGTTCCAGATACCTGCAGAGACCAACGTGGCGATAGTCGGCCAGACCGGGTCGGGCAAGACGACTATGGCGAAGCTGCTGTGCGACTCGCAGATCCGACCGTCGGCGAGATTCGCATAAGTGGCGTGCCGCTTCACCTGATGAGCCGCCAGGACCGTGTCGATCACATTCGTATGGTCCCCCAGGACGGGTTCCTGTTCGGTGGCAGCGTCGCTGACAACGTCGCGATGGGGCATCCGAACACGACCGACGAAGAGGTAGCGGCCTCCTTTCGCCGACTCGATCTGCAATGGTGGGTGGAACGACTACCCGATGGCCTCGAAACGTACGTCGGTGAACGTGGTGAGTCACTTTCGGTTGGTGAACGCCAGCTCGTCGCCCTCGCCCGTGCTCAGGTTGGAAACCCTGGCCTACTGATTCTGGACGAGGCGACTAGCTCGGTTGACCCCGAAACTGAACAGGCGCTCGCGGGGGCGCTCGATCGGCTCGCGGAGGGGCGTACGACCATCTCGATCGCTCACCGGCTGAGCACCGCAGAGCGAGCTGATGTTGTCTATGTGTTCGACCAGGGCAAGATTGTCGAGTTTGGTCATCACGACGAGCTGGTCGCGTTTGGTGGGGTCTATGCCGGACTCTACGAATCATGGCTCGGCAACACGAGGGTCTAATCCGGTCGGTTGCGGGCGGCTCCGCTTCTTTGTGCTGTGAGGCAGCCCGGTACGCTCGGCGGCGACCTTCGCTGACAGGAGTACGAAAATGGCAAACGCACCCGTACGAGTGACCGTTACTGGCGCGGCAGGACAAATCGGCTACGCGCTGACATTTCGCATCGCTTCGGGTCAGCTTCTCGGCCCTGACCAGCCCGTTATCTTGCAGATGCTCGAGATCACCCCTGCCCTGGGCGCACTCGAGGGTGTCGCGATGGAGCTAGATGACTGCGCCTTTCCGTTGCTCGATTCGATGGTTCGTACAGATGACGCCGACGTCGCATTCGGTGATGCCGACTACGCGTTGCTCGTGGGTGCCATGCCGCGCAAACAGGGCATGGAGCGTGCGGATCTCCTCGAGGCGAACGGTGGCATCTTCGGCCCGCAGGGCAAGGCGATCAACGATAGTGCCAGCCGTGACATCAAGGTGCTGGTCGTCGGCAACCCTGCCAACACCAACTCGCTCATCGCGCAGCAGTCGGCACCCGACATCGACCCGCTGCAGTTCACCGCGATGACACGTCTCGATCACAACCGTGCAAAGTCCCAGCTCGCGCAGAAACTGCACGCGTCGGTCAACGACGTCAAGAAGATGACGATCTGGGGGAACCACTCCACTACGCAGTACCCCGATCTGTTCCATTGTGAGGTCGGTGGCAAAGTCGCGGCCGACGCGGTCGGTGATCAGTCGTGGATCGAGGACGAGTTCATCCCGACCGTCGCTAAGCGTGGGGCTGCGATAATCGATGCACGTGGGGCGTCGAGCGCGGCGAGCGCCGCTAACGCGGCCATCGACCACATGTACGACTGGGCGTTGGGCACTCCCGATGGGGACTGGGTCTCGATGGCAGTGACCTCCGACGGGTCTTACGACGTAGCAGAGGGTCTCATTTCGTCCTTCCCGTGCACGACGTCCGGTGGCGATTGGGCGATCGTGTCCGGTCTCGATATTGATGACTTCAGCCGCGGCCGCATCGATGCCTCAGCCGCGGAACTGTCCGAAGAACGTGACGCCGTTTCAGGCCTCGGTCTGATCTGATCAGTCGTTGCGCGACCCTTTGGTCTGACACCGGGGTCGCGTAACTCGGACTGACTAGGCTCTCGTCCGATGGACAGCGTCTCATTCGACCGGATCGCGGATCGTTACGACGACACGCGCGGTGGCATCGATCGAGGTCGGCGGTTCGCGGCGGTGATCGACCCATTCCTCGAACCTGGGGACGATTTGCTTGAGATCGGTGTCGGTACGGGCGTGATAGCGCAACCGTTGCAAACGCTCGGACACCATGTGATCGGCATCGATCTCAGTCGAGAAATGTTGTCGAGATCGCGCGATCGGGTTGAATCGGTCGTCGAGGGCGACGCGACCCGACTTCCATTCGCCAGTGAACGTTTTGACGCGGTGGTCGCAGTATGGGCGGTACACCTGATCGGCGACTTCGACGCGCTCATCGACGAGGTAGACCGCGTCATGCGGCCAGGCTCGCCGCTGCTGGTCGTGTCATCCACGCCCGATGTCGAACCGAACGATCTGAGCGACATCGCTTTCAGGTTCGGCAAGGCGCTCGGCCGCGGTCGCGATCGCTCGCGTTACCTTGTGGATCGGCTCACCCCGCACGGATTCACCCACGAAACCGATGTAGCGACCGACGAGCACGACTTCGAGGAGTCCCCGATGGACCGCGCCGCGATGATCGAGCGGCGAGACTGGTCGTCGTTGTGGGATCTCGACGACTCTGCTTGGAGGCGCGTCGTTCAACCCGTCATCGACGACCTGCGTGCCTTGCCCGAACCGGATAGACCGCGACGCTGCCTACATCGTCATATCCTCAGCGTCTACCGCGGTCCTTCATAGGACCGGAGAGTGGCTCGCCGAACCGATCCGTCTCTCTCTCGGAGGTACGTCGGGCCCTCAGAACTCGATTCCGGGCTGTGGACGGGGTAAACAGATCGCCCGATCGAGGGCCTCTAGCAACTCCTGAGGGGCATCCAGGTCGGTCGAGCGTGCCAGTACGGACGCACTACGAACACCAAGCCACAGCCGAGTGAACGCTCCAACTCCCGATCGCATGAGCGGTAGGTCCGACCTCGCCAATCCGCGCACGGCGGAGGACTCGGCGCCGATCGTGATCGTCCACTCATCTGAGAGTCCGTCCCAGTCGACGTCGTCGCGATCGCTCAGTGGGTCGTGTAGTTCGAGCGCGAACACGAGCGGCTCGACGGGCCCACGCCACCGAGCTACGCACTTCGGAAGGTCGAGGATGCGCGCCTGCCACCATGCGATCGATTCGAAGGGCACACCGGACCCTGCAAGCTCTCTGGCGGAGCGCTGACGAATCGGATGTCTGATTAGATCCTGGACCTGAAGTTCTGGAGGTTCGGGTATCCGTACGCTTGCCCATTGGTCGCTTTGCGCTCGAATCAGGCCCAACAGTTCGAGCAACTGGTTTGGTTCCTCGGCGAGGAGATGTGTGATATTTACCGACTTCGCGTTCTTTGACTCGCCGAGCAATGCATGGGTCAGGCGTCCGTCTTCGTTGCGGTACCCCAGAGCGACTGGCGATTCCAGGCAGGCCATTTCGGCTGCGAGCGCCTGCGGTTCAGAAACAACGATTCCACCGTGTCCACGGGTGCGCCTCGCCATCAGATCGTGAACCTCCAGGGCCTGATCAGTGCTGATGCGTACGGGTATCCGATCGGGGATCGGCACCGTGAGCGTTGCGGGGTCGAAGGTCAGTTTGTGCTCGTAACCGCCGCTGCCGAAGCCGAGACGGTCATAGAACCCCTGCTCGAACATGCCGAGAAAGGCCACCTCGGCACCTTGCTTAGCCCCGCTCGTGACGGCCTGGGCGGTCATCGAGGTCGCCACACCGATGCGGCGGGCGATGCGGCTCACCACCACTGCTGAAATCACGCAGAGGTCGAGATCTTCATAGAGGTAGCGGATCAAGCCCTCGCCGCGGTGCACGGCACATTCCGCCGAACCGTCGACTATCGCCACCCTCGATTGACCGCCTTCGAGGAACACACTTAGTCCAGCCGCCTGAGCCTCGGACTCATCAATCCAGCCGACCTCGCGCCAGATCCGAGCGACCGACTTGAGGTCTCGGTCTGCGTCATAGCTGCGTATCTCGACCACGCATCATCCTTGCACCGTTTGTGAGGCTGGCGCATTCCATTTCGTGGGTGCAGCTACTTGAGGAACTTGCTCGTCGTGTTGTCGGCCAGCACCCTGCCGCCGGTCTGACACTTAGCGCAGTAGTTCACGGTGTAGGCGTTGTACTCGACCGCACGTACGACGTCATCGCAATCCGGGCAGGGTTCTCCCGCATGGTGATGGACCGCGCCTGGCCGCTCGGCCGCTGAACTCATCTCGTCTCGTCCTCGTTCGAACTCGAGGCTCTCCGCAATGCAGCTTTCTATCGCTGCGTGGAGTCGGCATACCTGTGCGTCGTCGAACTTGCCGACCGCAGCGAATGGCGACAGCTTCGCCCGGTGACAGATCTCGTTTGAGAGACGTCGTCCAAGCCCGGCGATGCGGCGCTGATCTCGCAACACTCCATGAAGCCGCTTGTTGTCGGTCGCCAGCAGAACCCGTAGCTGGTCGACGTCGAGGTCGTCAGCATCGGGACCGAGATGATCGAGCGGAGGCTGATGTTGCGGATCACCCTCGATCACCCATGTGCCGGCCTTTCGTTGCGACCCAGCCTCTGTCAACAAGAGCGCAGAACCATCATCGAAATGCCAGCGGCCCAGCCCACCACGCGGCTTCGCCGACTGCTTCTCGTCTGGTTTGAGACGACCACCCTGCATCAGGTGGATCACGAATGAGTAACGGCCGAAGTCGGCGATCAGGAGCTTTCCACGTGTTGTGAAGGCGACCAGGGTTGCGCCAGCAACGTCGTCGGGACTGGGAACGGCGGTCTTGAGCACGGCGAAGTTGATCGCGCTGAATCGTTCGAACGAGTGACCACCAAACAAGGTGGACAGGCGCTCTGCGTGAGCCGCCACCTCGGGGTATTCAGGCATCGGTCAGGCCGTACATATGAGCGAACACACCCGGGAGCGCATCGAGTGCTTTTGAATGAGCGATGAGCTGCGCCGGATCTCCGCGCAGGTCGATTCGTCCGTCTAGTACACATTCCTGCGGGTTGGAGCGCCCTGTATGGATGCCCTTTGCCGTTTCGTAGTCCATCGCGAACGTGACATCGGTTTGGTCGAGAACTCGATCGATCCTGCCAGACGGCAATACGATCCGGTATTCAACCGGACCGTCGGGTCCACCCGAAACGATGTACCCGAGTCGGAGACTGTCGGGTGCGTCCGGGCGATCTGGCTTGGCGCCGCTGGCCGCGTCGAACCATTCGTCGGAAAGGAACCGCATGTCTGGAGCATACGACCGCATTCCTCGGCGTTACGACGTGTCCTGGCTGGTAGATGGTCCTGGCGGTGGCAGTCTGAGTTTCTCCTGTGGACCGAAGAGACCATCGGTGCTCAAGGTCGTGCTCCAGGCCACGAAGGGGTCTAGTGCGGTGCTGCAGGTCGACGATCTGCCGGTTGTCACGAGCCAGCGCATCGAGGTGCGTGATACGGGCGTATGGTTCGAGCTGATCGAGTTGGAAAAACGTAGACAACTTCAACTCGGCCTCGAGGCGCACGGTGTGATGGTCGACCGGGTGCCAACCGATGTCGGAGACCTGCGCGGCGCCCCGGCAGCGTTGGGACTCGACCTTGAGATCTACAGGACAGACGGTCTCACGGTTGCCGTTGGCGAGGTGTTGATCGACAACGATCGGTTCGAGATCGACGCTCACGCGTTCTGGGAATGAGGCGGATCGCTCAAGAATACGAACCGGTTCCGGTCGCCTACCGTGCGTCGACGAAGGCCTACCCGATCAAGTGCTAGCGCTGCGCCCAGCGTCGCGTCGTGCCATACGTTCCCCGATCAGTGAGATTGCCAAGATGGCGATGAACGCGATCACTCCGAGCGAGATTGGCCAGGCCGCATTGCCGTCCGGCCATTCGATCAACGTGCCATCGACCGCTTCGGCCGTCTCATCGCTAACGATCCCGACGCCGTCGGGCCAGGGCCACAACACACGGAACGACCCGATCATCAGGCCGATCATGACGGCTAGAACCCTGTCATGATGGCTCTCGAGCACACGATGAAGCAGGGTCGAGAACAATGCCAAACCCACGACGGTGCCGAGTCCAACCGCAGCGACTTTCACCATGTCGCGTTCGGAGACGATGTCCAGCACAGGCGCATACATCCCGATCATGAGTAGAAGAAATGAGCCAGAGATCCCCGGCAGGATCATCGCACAGATGGCCAGCGCGCCAGCGCCGAAGAAGGCGAGCAGGCTCGGATCTGCAATCGCTTCGGATTGAAACCCTAGAAGGACGAACACGATGATGCCGACTGCCGCGGCGATGATGATGTGAAGTCGATTGGCATCGCGTAGTAAACGCCACGCCACGATGATCGATGCCGCGACCAGGCCGCTGAAGAGCCCCGCCATCGGCTCGGGATGATCCTCAAGTGCTCGTTTGATCACGCCAGCGAGCGTTGCGACCGCAGCCAGAATGCCCATGAGAAGCGGGATGAGGAAGAGCCAGTCGACCAGCGTCAGTCGTGTGCGGGCTTCACTCAGGTCGCCGCGTACAGCGGCACCGAGCACGGCAGCTCCTAGGCGGATGTTGTCGATAAGACGTTCATAGATGCCAAAGACCAGAGCGATAGTGCCGCCCGAGACTCCTGGGACGATGTCGGCCGCTCCCATGAAGAACCCGCGGATCAATTGCGCGACAGTCGAATGCACCAAGGCACGTTACCGTGATCGGCGAATGGAACAGAAGACCGCGGGGCGGCAGGCCACTACGACACTGTGGATTCCAAGTGGCGATCTGAAGCTATGTGTCGACGAACACACGGCTTTGGGCAGCGGACGTCCAGTCCTGTTGTTGTTATGTGCCGCTGAGCAGACCGCTGCACATTGGCCGCCCTCGTTTCTTGACGCGATCGTTGATGCAGGCGTCGACATCGTCGCGTTCGACACTAGAGACAGCGGGCGGTCATCCAAGATTCCGTCCGATGTTGGCTACCGACTCGGAGACCTCGTCGACGACGCGGTCTCCGTGCTCGACGCGCTCGGGATAGAGCGGGTGCACGTGTTCGGTCGATCCATGGGAGGGATGGTCGCGCAACTTCTCGCTCTCGATCATCCATCCCAGGTCGAGTCGCTCACTCTGATGTCGACCACGCCCGGACCGGGGTCGATAGGTCTCTCAACACCCGAGGACGATCTTGTAGAGGCGATTGCCGAGCGGTTATTCAACGGCCCTCCGAAAGAAGCGGACGAACGCGTCGAGTGGCTCGCCGAGGGTCAGCGGCTGTTCTGCGGTCAAGCGTTCCCGTTCGACGTCGAGCGTGAGAGAGCTCTGGCGCGCCACGATCTCGCGTCGGGTCATCCACTCGAGTCGGGTCATGGCACCGCCGTGTTCGCAACAAAGCCGTGGATCGACCGACTCGCAGACCTCGCGGTGCCAACGGCGGTGATTCACGGCGACGAGGACCACGTCTACGGGTTCGACCACGCGCAGGCGCTCGCCAGCCGGATGGGTGCTGACGTGAAGGTTCTCGCTGGGCTCGGTCACGAGTTTCCTCCCGAGGTTGGCGCCGAGGTCGCGTCGGTCGTACTCGCGACGATGCAGCGAGACTGACCTTCGGTCGGTGCCTTCGCGCGCTGGCTGGGTTCGACCCGGTTCTCAGCGTTGGGCTGCCCGGCGACTTGGTCTAGCGAGACCGTAGAGCAAGACTTCGAATCGCCCTCTTCGGTGAGGGTCAACTGGAGGCAGAGCCAATGACCGGAATGATGGACGGTGTACGAATTCTCGAGGTGGCTGACCACACCTTTGTGCCGGCAGCCACAGCTGTTCTCGCCGATTGGGGCGCGGATGTCATCAAGATCGAACACGCCGAGCGCGGCGACGCTGCGCGAGGGCTGGCCTCGAGCGGTGCGGTGTCGCTGAGCGGCGGCGTTCACGCAATCCTCGAGCATGCCAACCGCGGCAAACGCAGCCTCGGCCTCAACCTCCAGACCGATGAGGGCCTCGAGATTCTGTACAAACTCGCAGCGTTGTCGGACGTATTCCTCACGAACAAGCCTCCAGTTGTGCGGGAGAAGTTGAACATAACCGAAGCCGAGATTCGCAATGCCAATCCCGACATCGTGTACGCAGCCGGTACCGCATGGGGGCCCAAGGGTCCCGAGAAGGATCGCGGCGGCTACGACATGACGTCGTTCTGGTGCCGTTCGAGTGCGGCGTCGGGCGGCTGGTTCGTCGACGAGGAGCGGATGCCGCCACAACCCGGTGCCGCGTTCGGTGACTCGATCGGCGCAATCACCATCGCTGGCGGCATCTCTGCAGCCCTTTTCCGCCGCGAACGAACCGGTGAAGCTCCTTCGCTCGAGGTTTCGTTGCTAGGTGCCGGAATGTGGGCGATGGGAGCACCGATCGCAATGTCGCACGTAAGTGGGTCAGCACAGCGCCCGGTCGACATCGGCGGTCTTGCGCTGCCGATGCTCGGGAACTACCGCACCGCCGATGGCCGCATGATCAACATCACATGTCTGCAACCGTTGCCGTACTGGCAGGACTTCTGTCGGGTCGTCGGCCGTCATGAATTGATCGACGATGAGCGCTTTGCGACCCACGAGACGTTGATGGCCAATGGCGGCGAGGCCAAAGCGGTCGTGACCGAGGAGATTGGCTCGCGGACCCTAGCGGAGGTCCGTGCACTCCTCGCCGAGTTCAGCGGCCAGTGGTCACCGGTACTCGACACGCTCGAAGTCATCGAAGACCCGCAGGCCCAGGCCAACAACTACGTTCAGGATGTGGTGACTTCCGACGGCGTACCGTTCAAATTGGTCACCACGCCGGTGCAGTTCGACGGGGAGGCGCCCGCTCCCGGGCACGCTCCAGCCTTCAACGAACACGGCGACGAGATCCTCACGGGCGATCTCGGGATGTCCTATGAAGAGGTGGTCGATCTGAAGGTCACGGGCGCTATTGCCTAGGCGGTTTTCGAGAACGTGGTCGGCGTGACCACGAACCTGTGATTACGCCACGACACCGCCGGGACTGTGGCCCTCAGCGGTCGTCGGCCGTCATGAGCTGATCGATCTGTGACTTGAGTTGTTCGGTAGAGCCGCCGTCGACGAGTAGGTCGGTACCGGTAATGAATGAGGCAGCCGGCGAGCATAGGAACTCGATAACCGAGGCGATCTCATCGGCGTGACCGACGCGATCCAGCGGTGTCGCTTCAACGATCGAGGCCATGAGGGGTTGTTGGTCGAGTTCCCGGCGACCCATAGGCGTGTCGATGATGCCCGGTGACAGTGAGACGATGCGTCCACCCCTACTGCCCCATGCGGGTGCGCGTCTGATGACTAGCCGCAGTACCTGCCATTTCGACAAGGCGTAGGCAGTCCCCGAATCGACGATGCCCACCTCCGCAGCACGGGCGAGGAAGTCGTCGGACAAGGGGTGGTCGAGGACGGCGACGATGTCTGGATCGGTCACAGGTATCAGATGAGCGGCTTGTGAGGCGACACAGACCGCTGTGGTGCCGTCGGTAACGAGGGGTTCGAGCGCATCGAGCAACAACACGGTTCCGGTTAGGTTGACCGACAGCACCCGGTCCCATTCCGCCATCGTCAGGCTCAGTCCCGCCGTATGGGCGACCGCGCGCAGTCGGCCACGACGCTGGACCTCTTCGGCGATAGTCGCGGCGGCGGCCGGGTCGGTGATGTCCGACGGAAGCGCCACGACTTCGGCACCACCCGCGGCCAGCTCGGCAGCGAGTGCGTTGGTGCTGGGTTGGTCGAGATCGGTCAATACGACCGTGTCGCCGAGCGCGGCGAACCTATGCGCACACGCTATTCCCATTCCGCCAGCGGCTCCCGTGACCACCGATACAGAGTTCATTGTCACGATCCTTGCTTGGCAATATCGGCCTGCCAAGTCCCACCGCGACCCTTTGGTCTGACACCGGGGTCGCGGTGGGGGAACTCAGGTCTGGGAGGCGAGCTTGCGGTTCTTCACCTTGGACTTGATGTAGTCCTTGTTCATCCAGGCGATGAAATCAAGGCTGATCTCTTTTGGACACGCCGCGTGACATTCACCGTGATTGGTGCAGCTGCCGAAAAACTCTTCCATCGTCTCCACCATCGCCTCGGTGCGAGTCCAGCGCTCCGACTGGCCCTGTGGAAGCAGGTTGAGATGCATCACCTTGGCGGCGGTGAATAGTTGCGCGGCGCTGTTCGGACATGCGGCCACACATGCCCCGCAGCCGATACACGCCGCCGCGTCCATAGCGGTGTCTGACACCTCTTTTGGGATTGGAATCAGATTGGCGTCGGGGCCTGCACCGGTGTTGACGCTGATGTAGCCGCCCGACGCGATGATTGCGTCGAGTGGGCTGCGGTCTACCGCCAGGTCCCGCACGATCGGGAACGAGGTGGCGCGCCATGGTTCGATGACGATCTCGTCGCCATCAGCGAACTTGCGCATGTGTAGCTGGCATGTCGCGGTGCCGAACTGAGGTCCGTGTGCCCTGCCGTTGATCATTACCCCACAGGTGCCGCAGATCCCCTCACGGCAGTCGCTTTCGAAGGTAATTGGATCCTTGCCGTCCTCGGTCAGGCGTTCGTTGACGATGTCGAGCATCTCAAGAAAAGATGCGTCCTCGCTGATGCCGTGGGCTTCGTAAGTCTCGAACCGGCCGTTTTCGCTGGGGCCGTCTTGTCGCCAGACCTTGAGCGTGAGGTTCATGCTGTTGGACATATCTGAGTTTCTCCTAGGCCCTATTTGTACGAACGCTGGGTCAGTTCGACGTTCTCGAACTCCAGCTCTTCGCGATGACGGGTCTGTGCGGTGTCGGGGCCGTTGAATTCCCATGCGGCGACGTGTGAGAAGTTCTCATCGTCGCGTTTCGCTTCGCCCTCTTCGGTTTGGTGCTCATCGCGGAAGTGACCGCCACAGGATTCCTCCCGCTCGAGCGCGTCGCGAGCCATGAGCTTTGCGAGGCCAAAGAAGTCATCGACCCGCCCGGCCTTCTCGAGTGACTGGTTGAGCGTTGCGGCCGAACCGGGAACGATCACGTTTGCGTGGAACTCCTTCTCAAGCTCGGGTATGTCGCTCAGGGCCTGCTCGAGCCCCGCCCTGTTGCGGGCCATACCAATGCCGTCCCACACCATCTTTCCAAGTTCGCGGTGATAGTGATCGACCGATTTGGTGCCCTTGGTCGAAAGCCATTTCTTGGTTCGGTCCTCGACCGCAGCTTCCGCGCGAGCGAACACCGGGTCCGAAGTCGAAACCGGATCCTGGCCAAGTCGAGGAGCAAGGAAGTTGCCGATCGTGTATGGAAGGACAAAGTACCCGTCGGCGAGACCCTGCATGAGCGCCGACGCACCGAGACGGTTGGCGCCGTGGTCCGAGAAGTTGGCCTCACCCAACGCGTACAGCCCAGGAACGGTCGTCATGAGGTGATAATCAACCCATAGGCCACCCATCGTGTAATGAGTAGCGGGGTAGATGCGCATCGGGCGTTCGTATGGGTTCTCGCCGGTAATCCGCTCGTACATGTCGAACAGATTCCCGTACTTTGAACGGATGGCATCTTCGCCATCGCGGGCGGTGGCCTCTGCGAAGTCGAGGAACACACCATTCTTGAGCGGACCGATCCCTCGACCCTCGTCGACGACGGTCTTTGCGTTGCGCGAGGCTACGTCTCGTGGCACCAGATTGCCGAAGGCCGGATATTTGCGTTCGAGGTAATAATCGCGCTCGCTTTCAGGAATGTCACCAGCCGGTCGCTGGTCATCGGTCGCGGTCGGGACCCAGATGCGCCCGTCGTTGCGGAGCGACTCCGACATCAGCGTGAGCTTGCACTGGAAGTCGTCACTGGCCGGGATGCAGGTCGGGTGAATCTGCGTGTAGCACGGGTTCGCGAAGAAGGCTCCTTCGCGATGCGCGCGCCACGCCGCGGTGACGTTGCACATCATCGCATTCGTCGAGAGGAAATAGACGTTGCCATAACCGCCCGTCGCGAGCACTACAGCATGTGCCGAATGTGATGAAACCTCGCCGGAAACGAGGTCGCGGACGACTATGCCACACGCCTCGTCGTCCTTCTTGACCACCTCGAGCATCTCTTGACGTGGGTAGAGATCAATCGTGCCCAAGCCGACCTGCCGCATCAGCGCCGAGTAGGCCCCCAACAGCAGTTGTTGCCCGGTCTGGCCGCGGGCATAAAACGTGCGCGATACCTGGGCGCCTCCGAAGGAACGGTTATCGAGCAGCCCGCCGTATTCGCGCGCAAATGGCACACCCTGAGCAGTGGCCTGGTCGATGATGTTGACCGAGACTTCGGCGAGACGATGCACATTGGCTTCACGACTGCGGTAATCGCCGCCCTTGATCGTGTCGTAGAACAGTCGGTGGACGCTGTCACCGTCGTTGGTGTAGTTCTTTGCGGCGTTGATACCACCCTGCGCCGCGATGCTGTGCGCTCGGCGGGGGCTGTCATGGTGTGTGAAGGCCTTTACCTTGTAGCCCAGCTCCGCGAGCGATGCCGCGGCAGAAGCGCCCGCGAGACCGGTGCCGACAACAATGATCGAGAAGCGACGCTTGTTGTTGGGGTTGACCAACTTCATATCGAATTTGTGGTTGGTCCACTTTTCCGCGAGGTCGCCCTCGGGAACCTTGGAATCGAGCAGGGACATCAGTGCGCCTCCTCGGCGAGACACTCGAGATCATCGGGAGCACACGTCAACGCGTCCTCATCGATGACTCCGGCCTGGGTAAGAATCGGAAAGCTGAGGTTGCCGACCAGCAATATGCCAGCGAGACCGGCCGCGACGCCGCGGCGTGCGCTGTTGTAGCGAGGGTTGTTGAGACCGAGGCTTTGGAACAGCGACCAGGCGCCATGGAACACGTGGATGGCGAGTGCGATGTTGGCGACGATGTAGATAGCAGCCACCGGGACCGAGGAGAGCGACTCGGAGAGGTTGTGGTACGGGTTGCCGCGTATGTAATCGTCGCCGAGCCACCAGCCCCAGGTCAGATCGGCGAGGTGGAAAACGAGGTAGAGCCCGATGATGGGACCCGTCCAGCGCATCGTGCGCGAGGCGTAGGTCGCTGCGATGTACTCGCGTTTGGCCGCGTATCTCTTTTGACCGGTTATGAGGTCGGATTCTTCGCTGGCCTTCGCGCTGCGCGAGCGCAAGGTGTAGGCGGAGTGAATATGGATGAAGAACATGAATGCGAGTCCGACCCTCATCAGCCACAGGACCAGCGATTTGGGGAGTAATCCGGCGCCTAGCGTTCGAAGTGACTCTGCG
>JADFOM010000254.1 GCA_022562835.1 Acidobacteriota bacterium
AACCGGACGTTCCATGATCTCACCCGGCGCATAAGTAAATGTTATGAATATTACGGATATAATAATAAACAAGGCGAAACGACTGCGTCGCATGCCCACGATCAACAAACCAATAAATCCAACCATTACACGCGATTTCATGACAAAACTCCTAACTGACAAGTATCAGCTTATGTTGTTCGAAGAACGACGCTCGCGCCGCCTCACTTGCGAATCACCGTTACTTCGTCAATGTTCGGTAGCAGTTCTCCGTCGACTTCTCGACCCACCGACTGCCAAGTGAACGTATTGTCGTCGATCAGCCGAATGATGTTCACCATCGACGCCTTCCGACCGTCGGGCAGCACGCCCACCGCACGGATCGACCACCCGTCGTCTCGGCGGGTCCAAACCCCTTCGGTAATTCCACCGTCGGAGTCGAATACCCACGATCGAATCGTGTTGGCCGCCGGGTCCCAACCAATCACTTGTGTCCCCGACATGTCGATCCGATCTTCGATCATCGACTCGACCCGAGGACGGCCGAGGCGGTGCCAGGACTCATAGAGAGCGGGACGCGGCAGACGCGAGTAGACGATGGGGATTTGTGGCGTAGCGAGCTGTGGCGCTGTCCTGTGGCGTGCCGCTATCCCGGTGAAACGGCCCAGATTCAGCCGCGTCATGGCATCGAGCGTGCTCACCGTGGCGCGCGCGGTCCCACCTGGCACCTTGTGCCAACACTGCTCAACCACCGAGGCGACGTGCATGGTTCCCATACGGCTGGTGAGTCTTTCATGTCACGCCACGTCGCGGTGTACCGCGGACCAACTCACAACCAGCTGCGCACCTCGCCAAGACACGCGATCGTCTCTAGGTCGACATCGGTGGCGATTCCCATCGTGCGGGCAACGACCTCATCGACTCCGAGACCCTCGAGATCTGCGAGCTGTTCAACCACTTGTTGCGGGTTGCCCGCCACGATGTGATCGCGGACAAACCCACGATATCCCCCAGCCACTGCCCGATCGGCGAGCTCTCGGGCCCGCTCACCGTCCTGCAGCACGATGACGTCGCGTCGCACCATGATGCGCGCTTCGCTACGCGAGCGCTCGGCCGCGTGGCGATACATGCCAGCCAGTTGAGCGAGCTCGTCGCCGTATCCGTTCGGACCGACGTACAACGCAGCACCCATTCGGGCTGCCCGGCGCGCGCCGACAGCGTTGCCCGTGCCCATCCACCAGTCGACGGGCTCGGGCGGCAAAAGGCCAAGGGCCGCGTCACGCATGGCGAACCGGTCGCTCGACACCGTCTCTCCGTCGAGCAACGCGCGAACGACCCGGATGCCCTCCTCGAGCGTTGCAGCGCGCTCCTGGCGCTGCGCTCCCATCGCTGCGAACTGAGCCGGGGCGCCTCCGAGGCCGGTCTGGAGAATGAAGCGGCCCTCGTGCATCGCGGCCAGCGTCGCGACCTGTTCAGCGATCAACAATGGATTCCACAACGGAATCAGAAAGAGGCAACCTGCGGGCCGATCATCCCACTCAGCCAACACCCGACCGAGGGCTGGTGTGTTCTGGAGATAGCCAATCCCTGATTGATTGTGGCTATCGCCTAGCGACAGCGAATCGAGCTCGGCCTGATCAGCTGCTCGTGCCCGCGCTACGAGGTGCGAGCCAGCGGCGCGCGGCGCGAGAGACGTGGAGGACGCGAGCGAGATTCCCAACCGCATGACAATCAATCATTGCCTCGAAAAGTGCGTTCGTCGAGGCGGCCGGCGCTAGGTTCCTAGCCGCTGGTGCAGGGCGGTCCCCTATAAGTTCAGATCGCGACGGAAGTACTCGATCGTACGACGCAAGCCGTCGTCGATATCGACCTTTGGTGCCCATCCCAACAGTCGAGACGCCCGCTCGAGGTCGGGACAGCGCACCTTAGGATCATCCGCTGGAAGCGGCTGTGCGACGATCTCGCTCGACGAGCCGGTCAAGGCGATTATTCGCTCGGCCAGTTCTGCGACGGTCGACTCGTTCTGTGCGCCAATGTTTATGGGCCCGGTCTCGTTCGAGTCGTACAAGGCGATGAGGCCGTCTACAAGGTCATCGATGAAACAGAAGCTGCGGGTCTGTGACCCGTCGCCGTAGATGGTGAGCGGCTCGCCGCCGAGTGCCTGGGTGATGAAGTTCGACACGACCCGACCGTCGGCCGGTGACATGTTTGGGCCGTAGCTGTTGAAGATTCGAGCGATCGTCACATCGGTGCCCACAGCGCGGTGGTGCGCCATCACCAGCGCCTCGGCGAAACGCTTCGCCTCGTCGTACACCGACCTCGGGCCGACCGGGTTCACGTTGCCCCAGTAGGTCTCGTCTTGGGGATGCACCTGCGGGTCGCCGTACACCTCGCTCGTCGACGCCAGCAGCAGCCTCGCACCGCAACGTTGCGCCAGCTCGAGCGTATTCTGTGTTCCGGTGCTGCCGACAGCCAGGGTCTCTAGTGGGTGAGCCAGATAGTCGGGTGGCGAAGCGGGACTGGCTAGATGAAACACGCCATCGACGTCACCATCGACCGGAATATCTATGACGATGTCCGCGCGCACGAAGTCGAATCGATCGTTACGCGCCAACGACGCGACATTGCTGAGGCGGCCGCTCGACAAATTATCGACACACGTGACGTCGTCGCCACGCTCGACCAGCCGCGCACAAACATGTGAACCGACAAAGCCGGACCCACCGGTGACGACGATTCGAGCCATATCCCTGTGCCCTGGTGTCGTCGGTCTGCGCTAGCGCAGACCGATGCCTTCGTAGCTGAAGCCGAGGCGCTTTAGCACCTCGGGCTTCAAGAGATTGCGTGCGTCGACAACCGCTCCGTGCGCCATCACATCGTACACCTTGGTCCAGTTGAGCGACCGGAACTCTGGCCATTCGGTCAACACCGCCAACACGTCGGCGCCTTCGCATGCGCCATATGCATCGGCACAGATCTCGACGTCCGCGAGTTCGTCCTCAAGTGTCGAAACCGCAGGGTCATAGGCCGCGACGTGCGCGCCGGCGGCCAGCAGCCGTCGCAGCACCTCGAGCGCCGGTGACGATCGAGTGTCATCGGTACCCGCCTTGAACGCAAGACCGAGCACGGCGATCCGTTTGCCGGCGAGTTCCCCATGGGCCGCGTTACGGATCTTGTCGGCGACCCGGTCGAACTGATCCTCGTTGACTTCGATCACGCCGCGCAGCAGCGAGAAGTCATAGCCGCGGTCCTCGGCGATTTTGATCAGGGCTTTGGTGTCCTTGGGGAAACATGATCCGCCCCAACCAGGGCCAGGCTGCAGAAACGTCTGACCTATGCGCTCGTCGTAGCCCATTGCTAGAAGCACGTCGGAGACATTTGCCCCGACGGCCTCGCACACTGCCGCAACCGCGTTGACAAAGCTGAGCTTGGTCGCCAAGAAAGCGTTGGACGCGTACTTGGCGGTTTCGGCTGAGGCAGGATCTGTGATGAGTATCGGCGCCTGTACGCCCAGGTAGAGCCCAGCAACGAGTTGCGCGGCGTTGTGGTCGTCGGACCCTACGACCACACGGTCCGGGTGCAAGAAGTCCGACACCGCGGTGCCCTCGCGCAGGAACTCGGGATTCGATACCACCGGAATATCGTCACGTTTCAGGGCGTTCTCGACCAGAATCGTCGAGCCCACTGGAACCGTCGACTTGGTGACAACAATTGTGCCCTGGTCGAGATGGGCCGAAATCTCCATCGCTGCGGCCTCGATGTAACTGAGATCAGCGGAGCCGTCATCGGCTTGGGGCGTTGGCACGCACAGATATACGAAATCGGCACCAGCAACAGACGATGAAGCGCCGAGCACGAAGCGCAGCCGTCCAGTCTCAAGACCCTCGTTCACGAGTGATTCGAGACCATCCTCGTGGATGGGTACGTGACCGCTCGAGAGCTGCGCAATCTTTTGTTCGTCGATATCGACACAGATGACCTGATGCCCAAGGTGAGCGAAGCAGGCACCGGTCGTCAGACCGACATAGCCAGTCCCTATGACGGTGACGTTACTCATGATCGCACCCACCGCATGTCATTTGCCCGCTCTCCGCTGCCATGACCGAGGCTACATGTCGCCAGCGAATTGACCCGGTTTGCACTATGCCTTGGGCGTTTGTTCGCTAGCGGCCTCGTACGTTCATTGGCGGCGCTGGCACTCCACACCTTCTGGCGGGCGGCCGCGCACGGTTGGTTCCTCGGTCGTAGCGGTGACAGGGTCACTAGCAGATGTGGATTCATCACCGGCTCCATGGTGTGTGCGTCCAGATTCGCCACATCGTGCCCGCCCACGCCATTGATCGAATGACAGGTGACACAGCCCTTGGTGGCG
>JADFOM010000255.1 GCA_022562835.1 Acidobacteriota bacterium
CGCTGGCCAGCCATGAGATCGCGTTCGTCCTCTGGAGCATCTGCGCCCTCGCCCTCGACGCGATCGCCATAGCCGCACAGAGCCTGGTCGGCTTCGCCCTCGGCTCGAGCGACGCGCTATTCGCTCGGGAGGTTGGTCGACGGTCGATCTGGTGGGGCATCACCGCCGGTGTGCTGCTGGCGATCCTGGTCGGCCTTGGTTCACCGCTGCTTCCCCATGTGTTCTCGTCCGACGCGAGAGTTGTGGAGTTGTCGGGATTTCTCCTCGTTTACGTAGCGCTGGCCCAACCCCTCAACGGCGTTGTGTTTGCACTCGACGGCGTTCTCATCGGGGCAGGCGACCTGCGATTCCTTGCGATCGCCATGACAGCATCGGCGGCTCTATTTATCCCCGCCGCGCTGGCCGTTCCGGCCCTCGGATTAGGCATTGGCTGGCTTTGGGGTGCCGTGTGGCTTCTTATGATTTTTCGTTGCGCGACTCTTTTGTGGCGATTCAAATCGGGGCGCTGGATTCAGCTTGGCGCCATACTCGATTAAGACACGCACAAACACACACGCCGCCCGTGACCGACCACCTTGCTGCGGACAGCAGAGCTGATGGGCACCAGATGCCCCGCGTGTTCAGCGCAGGCGCTCTGCGATGAGAGTCTGAACAATCTTTCCGTCGGCCTGTCCGTTGGTCAGCTGCATGATTTGGCCGACAAAGAAGCCCTGAAGTTTGCGGTCTCCGTCGGCCAGCCGTGCCCATTCATCCTCATGTTGCTCGATCAGCGCATCGAGCATGCCTACCAGCTCGCCACTGTCGACCGACGCAATGCCCAGGGTGGCAACAACCTCATCGACCGTGCCCCCCGCTTCGACTAGGCCCGCAATCACGTGTTTCGCCTGTGTTGCACTCAATTTGCCCGTGGTTTCGCGGGTCACCACATCAGCCAAAGCGTCCGCTGTGATCGCCGACCAGTCCTCAACCGCCAGCTCGTTCTCGATACGCGCCAGGGTCTTTGCCCCATCGGCACCAATGCCGACTGCGTCGAGGGCTAGCTGGTCCTGCCCACGCATCACGACAATCGCAACGTCGGCCGGATCTACACCGACCGCCTCGGCCAATCGTGTCCGACGCAGCGCTGGTGATGGAGGAAGCGACTCATCGATCGCTGCGATCTGCGCTTGGGTCGGCTCAAGGGGCACGAGGTCCGGCTCGGCAAAGTAGCGGTAGTCGTCGGCGTCTTCCTTCGAACGGCCATCGCGGGTCCGGCCGGCGGCTTCGTCCCAATGCCGGGTTTGCTGGAGCGGCGATTCGCCCGCCTCGTAGAGATCGATGTGACGGCGCGTCTCGTACTCAATCGCTAGCCCGAGTGAACGCAGACTGTTGATGTTCTTGACCTCAGATCGGGTTCGCAGTTCGTCGCTACCGACCGGACGGACTGACACGTTCGCGTCAACACGCATCGAACCCTGATCCATCCGAGCATCTGATACGTCGATCGCCAGCACGACCGCTCGCAGCTCCTCGACATAGGTCTTGGCTTGCCTGGCCGAACGAATCACAGGTCGCGAGACGATCTCGACGAGCGGGACACCGGCACGGTTGTAATCCACGAGCGAGTGGCCCGCACCGTGAATGCGACCGTCGCCACCGACGTGGGTCGTCTTACCGGTGTCCTCTTCGATGTGGGCGCGTTCAATCTGCACGATCGAACCGTCACCTAGCGCAAGCTCACCATCGCTGTTCGTCGGTTCCTCGTACTGAGTGACCTGATAGTCCTTGGGCATGTCCGGATAGAAATAGTTCTTTCGAGCAAAGATCGAATTCGACACGGTGCAGCCGAGCGCTCGCCCCAACGTCATCGCCTTGGTCACAGCAGCCTCGTTGACAACCGGCAGCGAACCCGGCAGACCCAGACACGTGGGGCAAATGTTTGTGTTGGGTTCGTCGCCGAACACATTGGCGCACCCGCAGAACAGCTTCGACGCAGTGTTGAGTTCACAATGGACCTCGAGGCCGATTACGACCTCCCATTCTTGGACTGAATCGGTCAACGGAGGGCCTCCTCGATCGCGCCTGCGACACGAAACATGTCGAACTCGCCGAGCGCGGGAGCGATGACCTGCACCCCAATGGGTAAGCCGGCAGAGTTGTTGCCGAACGGCACAGACATTGCCGGGTCTCCGGTCAGATTGGCTGGAATCGTGCAGACGTCGTTGACGTACATCGTCATCGGATCCGCGGTTCGTTCACCGAGTTTGAACGCCGCGGTCGGCGCGGTCGGTGATATCAGCACATCGAACGACTCGTATGCCGAAGCGAACTCACGCGCCATCAATGTGCGCACCCGCTGCGCCTTGTCGTAGTAGGCGTCGTAATAGCCGGCCGAAAGGGCGTAGGTCCCCAACATGATCCTGCGTTTCACCTCATCACCGAATCCCGCAGTCCGGGTCGCGACCATCATCTCTGCGGTCGTCTTCGCGTCGACCCGGGCACCGTAGCGAACACCGTCGTAACGAGCGAGGTTGCTCGAAGCCTCGGCGGGAGCGATCAGATAGTAGGCGGACAGTCCATAGACCGACGCGGGGATCGATGCCTCGCCGACCGTTGCTCCGGCCTCTTCGAGCGCGGTCGCAGCACGTTTGGCAGCCGCGTCGATTTCGGGATCGATGCCACCGACTCCATCGCTGCCCGAACCAAGCTGGCTGACGAACCCGATGCGCATTCCCTCCACACCGGCATCTACGGCGGGCGACACCGGAACAAAGTGGTCAGGAACCGATGTCGAGTCGAGTGGATCGTGGCCCGCTATGACATCGAGGCAGAGTGCAGAATCCGCGACGTTGGCCGCGAGCGGCCCGATCTGGTCGAGTGACGACGCAAAAGCCACCAGTCCGTATCGCGACACCGCGCCGTAGGTCGGCTTGACCCCAACGACGCCGCAGAATGCGGCGGGCTGACGAATCGAACCACCGGTGTCGCTACCAAGAGCTAGCGGCACGAGGTCGGCGGCCACCGACGCAGCCGAGCCGCCTGACGAACCGCCGGGCACGCGAGAGATGTCATGCGGATTGCGCGTCGGCCCGTATGCCGAATTCTCGGTTGACGAGCCCATCGCGAACTCGTCCATATTGGTCTTGCCGACGATCACGGCCCCGGCGGCGCTCAACCGGCTCGTGACGGTCGCGTCAAAGGGCGGGCGCCAGTCGCCGAGAATTCTCGAACCGCACGTAGTCGGTTCGCCCGCACGACACATGTTGTCCTTCAGCGCGACTGGAACACCCGCCAGGGGGCCAGGATCCTGGCCAGCCGCGACCGTTTCGTCGATTGCTGCGGCCCGAGCACGCGCACGGTCCTCATCGAGGTGGACGAAGGCGTTCAGCTCGGCGTTGCGCTTCTCGATACGCTCGAGGTACTCGTCGAGCACTTCGGTCGCCGAGCGCTCGCCGCTACGCACCGCTTCGGCCAGCTCGGTCGCTCTCATGGTTGATCGCCAAGAATCGTCGGCACACGAAACTGGTCCTCTTCGACGTCGGGCGCCTCAGCAAGAACCGCATCGCGATCGACAGACCTCACGATCGCATCGGGTCGCAACACGTTGACGAGTGGTAGCGGGTGCGCCATTGGCTCTACGTCGCTCAGGTCCAGCGCCTCGACGTCGGCAGCGTGCTCGAGTACGTCGGACAACTGAGTCGTAAATCGGTCGAGCTCGTCGCTGCTCAGCGCGAGCCGTGCGAGGTCGGCTACGTGTGCCACCTCGTCGCGGGTGATGCGTTCGGACATGAGCTGCATCGTAGGCAGCGCGCTGCGACCTTGAACCAAAATTTTGGTGGGCCGACGGGCAGGACTCAACGACGCGACTACGGTTGCTCGCCGTGGATAGCTATGTCTTCTTGTCACCCGAATGGGTTGCCGCCGCCGAAGCTCTCAAGGCACGACACGGCGGTGCCATCGATGAGCCCCCTGTGTCGATCACCATCAACGTGCACATCACCGAGACGCCCTTCGGCGAGAACGTCGAGGGCCATATCGACTCGACCGACGGGCTCGAGATCGCACGCGGCGCGCTAGCTGGTGCCGATGTCGACCTCACACTCACCTACGAGACAGCGTTCGATCTATTCGCTCACCGCGATCCCCAGGCCGCCATGACAGCGTTCTTGTCGGGCAAGGTGCGCGCGGAGGGCGACGTTGCGAAGCTGTTGGCCATCCAGGGGCAACCTCCCGACGCCGACAGCGTCGACGCTTTGCGCTCGGTATTCGCAGAAGTCATAGCGTTCACCGAGGGCGTCGAGTAGCAGGCCGCTCCAGCCCTACGAACAGTCGGTCAACAGAGCGACCGTCGAGCCG
>JADFOM010000256.1 GCA_022562835.1 Acidobacteriota bacterium
TCGGTGAGGTTGCGCACCAAGGTTCGGTGGCTCGCCAGGAGAGCCGCGTAGTTCTCATCTCCGAGCCGTTCGTTGAGCGTCGTACTGCCGGCGATGTCGGTGAACATGGCAACGATGTAACGCTTGTCCATGGTCATCGGCGATCGCGCCTTGCGGCGGCGCCTCGAACGGCGATGTTCCGTCTCACCAGCCGCGGTGAATATCGCCTCTGCGCGCGGTACGCCACGCGCCTGCAGATGCCGCGCCTCTCGCATTTGACGGCTCCAGTAGCTGGGGCGCAAGAGACGGCCGAACACAACAGCGGCCTGTATTGCCACGGCGAGACCCCATCCCAGCCAAACCAGGCTCGGCCAGAACGAGAGAGTGAGCGCGTCGCTCGGCGTATCGACGAAGTTGCTGAGATCATCCATCGTGCCGTGACCCATCACGACCCACAACAATGAAAGGGTTGTGCACACCGCCAAGTAGATAGCGGCGTGGCTCACCAGCTTTCCAAACACGCGCTACATCCCTCCGATGGCGCCGAACCCGGTCCGTCCACCATAGATCGTCACGGTTGTATCGGCGCTCTCGTCGAACGAACCGAACGGGGCCGTGGGATTGCGCTCAGATCGAGATAGAACCGAAGGGTGCTTATCGTGATTTCCCCCGCCAAATCGCTCGACCTCGAAACGAAGATCCGGACGCGCAAGCACTCTCAGCCGGTGTTACTCAACCATTCACGCGAGCTCGTGGACGTGATGGCGGCCAAGTCTCCCGACGAACTGGCCGAGATGATGTCAATTTCTGCTGATCTGGCAAACACCAACGTCGATCGATTCGCAGACTTCACCACACCATTCACGACCAACAATTCCCGGCCTGCGGTATTGACCTTCAACGGCGACGTCTACATGGGTATGGACGCGGCGACGTTCACCGAACGCGACCTCACCCGTGCTCAAAAGACGCTGCGCATACTCTCCGGGCTGTACGGCGTGCTGCGACCGCTCGATCTAATTCAGCCATACCGTCTCGAGATGGGTACGACCGTCGCCAACCCCGGTGGCGCCAACCTCTACGAATTTTGGGGCGACACGATCACCGACACGATCGCCGCCGATCTGAAAGAAAGCCCGGGGTCACCGGCACTGATCAACCTCGCCTCAATCGAATACTTCCGCTCGGTGCGTAGCGACAAGATCGATGCTCGGATCATCAATCCAAGGTTCCTCGACTCGTCCACCGGCAACGATCCGAAGGTGATCTCGTTCTTCGCCAAACGCGCCCGCGGCGCAATGGCCGGGTGGATGATCCGCAACCGCGTCAACAGCGTCAAAGCCCTGCGAGAATTCGACGATCTCGGGTACCGCTATGACCCCGACCGCTCCAACGCCAGCCAACCCGTGTTCACCCGCCACAACGCAACGATGAAAGCGAAACATGATGGCAGTTCCACTTAGTGACCGGATCTTCGGCAAGCTGCTCGGAGTTCACCAGTTCGTCTACGAGCGCTCCGGTGGTCGTATCGGGGCGAGTATTGCGGGACGTCCAATGCTGTTGTTGCACACGACCGGAGCAAAGACGGGCAAAGCCCGCACCGCCGCACTGCTCTACGTACAAGATGGCGACGACTACGCTGTCATCGCCTCGACCGGCGGCGACGACGTGCACCCCGGCTGGTATTTCAACCTCCAGGCCGATCCCGAGGTTGTTGTCCAGGTGGGCCCCGATGCAGTCGACGTCACCGCTTCCACCGCCACAGGCGAGAGACGCGATGCGCTATGGACCGAAGCTGACCGTGTCAACAAGGGTGGCTACACGAAGTACCAGTCACGCACCGAACGCGAGATCCCGGTGGTTGTGCTCACCCCGCGCGGCTGACGCTTGAGACCCCTCCATCATGAGTGTCACACCCGATCTTTATAGTGGGAACATATGTTCGATCAAGACGGATCCAACGGTTCAGGGCTGACGGGGTCTGACCTGTGTGTCACGGTCCTTGAACCATGTTTCGTGGCGCTGCGAAGTCTGGATCCCCGATCCTGTGACGCTGGTTCGGTACTCCGGCATCTAGGTGACTTGGGTCGATTGCGAGGTCTGATCGACTCGGTTGAAGCTGGCCTATCACGCCGTGCCGACACGCTTCACGAAGGCGGCAAGTCACGTGACGGGCACGATTCGCTCCAAGGCACTCAGCGTGCCTCGAACGCGGATGCCAAGAAGCGAACCCGCCGCGCCAACACCCTCGAGAAAGTCCCGATGCTCGACATCGCTTTGGCTCAAGGCACGATCAACGCGGATCATGCCGACGCGTTCGCCGGTGTCCTCGAAACCGCCACCGACACAACGAAACAAGGCTTGGTAGACCAAGCACCCGGGCTGGTCGACGCTGCGAAGACCCTGCAACCCGACACGTTCCGTCGCCACCTCTGTCGCGCGGTCGACCGGATCGAACGCGACGACGGCCTCAAGAGATCCAAACGCCAACACCAAGCCACCAAAGTCCGCAAATGGATCAACCGCACGACCGGCATGTACCACCTCAATGGCGAACTCGATCCCGAGCTCGGAGCGAGGCTCTTCACCGCACTCGAGTCTGAAGTTGAAACGCGATGGCACGGCGCCAAAGACCTGCCGCTCGATCAGCGCCCGTCGAACGACCGAATCACGGCGGAGACCCTGGTCGATCTGGTGGCATCGGCGGTGAACCAGCTCCGGCCCAACCGGCCCGAACTATCCGTCTTGATCGACTACCAGACACTGCTGTCCGGACTCCACGAACACAGCACCTGCGAAACTGCCGAAGGAGTCGACCTGGCACCCGAAACCATCCGACGCCTCGCCTGTGACGCGAACATCATCCCCATCGTGATGAACGGACCAAACCAGCGCCTCGACGTCGGCCGAGCCAACCGCACCGCAACCACACCCCAACGCAAAGCCCTACGCGCCCTGCTGCGCGATCGACGGCTGCGACACCCGATTCGATTTCTGCCACATCCACCGCTGGATCAACGGCGGAACAACCGACCTCGAAAACCTTGTCCCGCTCTGCAACAAACACCACCACCAAGTTCACGAAAGTGGCTGGACGATCAAGCTCAACAACGACCGCACCGCCGAATTCACACCACCCACACCGCCACCGGCCGAACAAGCCGCCGTACGTCTCGCCGAGAACCACAACTCGCAGCGGCCGCGCCCAAACCGCAAAATCACGCAAGGCCGACCACAACAACTCCAATCGAACCGACCACCCGACACCCCGCCACCGCACCCACCACCCAAACGATCACCCATCACTGCCGGCGCACCATGAACGTGATCGACGAAATCCGCGCATCACAATCAACGCAAAGTCGACTCGCTGGCGGACGGCCGCGCCCGTCCTCGCCTGCCGCTATTCAGCGGATGGCGTCAGACCGGCCCGAGCACCGCGTCTGCGATGCGGCGACGGTGAAACGACGACGTACCAAACATCGCCTGGTTGAGCATCGCCCGCTTGAGGTACAGGTGTGCGTCGTGTTCCCAGGTGAAGCCGATCCCACCGTGGGACCTGATCGAGTCGCCACAAACGTCGACAGCCGAATCGCTCGCATAAGCCTTTGCGTTGGACACCGCGACCGTGCGCGATGGCCGTCCGATCTCAAGATCCATTGCCTCCGCGGACTCCTCCACGACAACGCGGGAGGCCTCGACCATGAGCCGGTCGTCAGCCAATCGATGTTTGATCGCCTGGAACGAGCCAACAGGACGCCCAAACTGTTCGCGACTCGAGACATAGTCCACCGTGTTCTCGACGACGACCTCGGCTAGACCAAAGCTGTCATGTGCACATGCCACCGCTCCGCGCTCGAGTGCCAGCTCGGCGAGCCGCACCGCATCGTCGCCCTCGGCGACTACCGAATCTGCAGCGACCTCCACACGATCGAACTCGACGCGCGACAACCGACGGGTGTGGTCGATCGGTGGTGTCGACACAACCGAAATAGCCGCCTGTTGCGCTGTTATCACAGCGCACACCAACGCAGCCGAATCGTCACGGGCGATCACGACGAACCAGTCGGCGACCACGGCGTGCGACACGAAATGTGCTGAACCCGACAGAACGACACCATCACCATCGCCGCTCTTTTCGAAGGAGCCGTGGATTGGACGCCCTTCCTGGAATCGGAGCCGGCCGTCACTGCAATCGAGGAGGGGCTGGGCTCCCGATTCGGTCTGCTATTTCCCCCCGTAGACATACGATTCGACGAGCCGCCGACGATCATCATCACATCTCCTCGGGACCGTATCGAGGTCCAGGAAGCGG
>JADFOM010000257.1 GCA_022562835.1 Acidobacteriota bacterium
TATGGCCGAGGAAAAACAGACGAGGCTCGATGTTCTGTTTGCCGGAGAGCCAGCGTTCGACAACCGAGCCTTCATGCTCGACGTGTCGCGCGACCGAGTGCCGACCCGTGCCACGTTGGGGTGGCTGATCAACGTCCTCGCCCAATTGCGGTTCACCGAACTGCAGCTCTACGTTGAGCACACTTTCACATACACCGGTCACGAAATTGTCTGGCGCGATGCTTCCCCATTGACCCATGACGACATGGCGTGGATCGCCCACAGGGCTTCGCTAGCCGGGCTCGAGCTGGTGGCGAATATGAATGGGTTCGGCCACATGGGGCGTTGGTTGGTCCATGACGGCTACCGCTATCGGGCCGAGTGCCCCGACGGAGCGCCAGCGTTGTTCGGCGACGGAACCATGGAGCCGGGCTGTCTCGAGCCGACGGCGGACAACGCCGCATTCGCGGTCGCCTTGGCTCGCGAGATGCGAGATGCGGTCGGCGGGGATCGCATTCACATCGGTGGTGACGAACCGTTCGAGCTCGGTGATGGTCGCAGCGCCGGACGAGTCGCCGAGCAGGGTCGAACACGCGTCTATTTGGATCATCTTCGCCGCATCATCGATCCTCTGATCGCAGACGGCGCCGAGGTGATGTTCTGGGCCGATCAGTTCCGTCGCGAACCCGAACTTATGAAACAGATCCCCTCCGGTGCCACCGGTGTCGTGTGGACCTATGAGGCTCCGGGTGATTCGGCCATGAGTGACCTGCTACCGACGTCGCTCATCGATCGGCTGGGTATGCCCGAGGACATGCATCTCGGCTTCGAGTCCCATGGCCGCCTGTTCATCGAGTCGGGCACCCCGTTTTGGGTGGCACCGGGTACCTCCAGCTGGAACACGATCCTCGGCCGTAACTCCAACGCAGCGGCGAACGTAGTGGATGCCGCTGTCGTAGGTTCTCTTCACGGAGCGGACGGCTACCTGTTGACCGACTGGGGCGACAACGGGCATTGGCAGCCGCTGGTGGTGTCGCTGCCGTCGATTGTGAGGGCAGCGGTCGCGGCTTGGAGCGCAGGGCGGTCCCACGTTGATGTCGGACCTGTGATCGATCAGCTACTCGATGCAAAGCCTGGCACCGGCGCACTGATCGACCAGTTGGGCCACCTCGGCGAGAGTCTCGGGATGACGACGATCAACGGTTCGCCTATCTTCGCCGCGCTCAACGCTGGAACAGTTGCGTTCGGCGATGCCGACCCGACCGCTGTAGACGCAGCGCTGGACAAGGTCGCCGAAGCGACCGCTGCGTTTGCCGCGCAACCCTTTGGCGGCGCTCGCGGAACAGCGCTGGCTGCGGAGATGCTGGCCGCAGCCCGGTTGGGGCGTCTCGGATTGCGCCGCATCGCGGGAGACGCACCGTCGGCGGTGGACATAGACGCGGCGCTCGCGGAACAGCGCGAGGCATGGCTCTTGTCGTCGCGACCCGGCGGACTAGACGACTCGATCGCTAAGTTCGTCACGTAGGGGGGCCAGGCCCCGGTTTGTTGAAAGTTGATAGTTAGTGAGACTTGACCCCGTAGGAGGGGAAATTGAGCGAGAATCGAGGGGGCACAAATCCGTTTGCGCACCGGTCGCGGGGGCGACCGAGCATGACGGCCGAAGCGGTGACCATGGCCCGTGCCATCGAACACCTGCGACCCGCCGACAAGCGGGTCGTCGACGACCCGTACGCTCACCACTTCTTGTCGCGGGCCGGTCGTGCTGCGCTGTCCGCATGGTCAAATAGTCTGACCGGTCGGGCGCTGCGACGCATCGAAGCGTTCGGAGCCACCTATGTGCCGTTGCGGCATCGATTCATCGACGAACATCTACTCACGGCGCTCGACGCAGGTGCGAGCCAGGTCGTGTTGCTCGGAGCAGGTTATGACACCCGCGCGTACCGGTTCGCCGACGAACTCGACGGCCGACCGGTGTACGAGGTCGACCTCGCGGCGATCAGCCGCTCGAAGGCCGCGACCATCGATGCACATCGCGACGAGTTCGGTGAAACAAACGTCGTCCGAGTGGAGATCGATTTCGAGACCCAGCATCTAGCCGACCGTCTGGCCGACGCGGGTTTCGTCGCTGGCGAGCGCACGTTCTTCATCTGGGAGGGAGTGCCGATGTATCTCACCCGCCCAGCGGTCAAGGCGACCCTAGATGCGGTCTGGTCGATCGGCGGTGAAGGGTCGGAGATCGCTCATGACATGTGGCATCTTGTCGACGATCCCGGAATCCGTGGCACCGCCAAACGTCTCGCTCCCAACGCTCTCAGCGTCATTGGAGAACCGGTCACCTTTTTCATCCATCCCGAGGAGGTCGACTTCTTCCTCCGCCGGCACGGCTTTACCGTCACAGATCTCGCCATGGGAGCCGAGCTCCAGCGCCGCTATGCAGCCGACGACCGGCCGCTCATTGACGACTCGCTTTATGTCTTATGCGCGACTCGCCTGGATGTACCCGCGGACTAGCAGTAGCTGGTGATCACACGACCGATCATTAGATCAGCCCCACGGCCTGCAGCAGGGCCTGCGGGTAGAACTCAGACCAAGATCATGGTGGCGATCACAAAGACCAAGCCGATACCCAGGGCGGCGAGCGGTGTGTGCCAGCGATGGAAGACGTGGCGTGCCGCTTCGAATCGGACTGGTGGTCCCCAGCATTCAAGTTTTGTTCTCCGCATGGTTTCCTCCTTCTCTGCCCGACCGCCGAATTGGGCGATCTAACTATACAACGACCGACAGATCCAATTCGTCCAGCAAAACGGATGATCGTCATCGCTCTGGAATGCGGGTGTCATTTCGCAACATCGCCGTAATGAGGTGTCATCGACGCTTGGCGAGGTAGTCCCTGTAGCCCTCGGCGACCTTGAGCAGGTCCGGGTTGGCGTCGAACCTTGGTTTGAATTTTTCCCAGGCCTCTTCGCGTTTGGCAGGGATGTACTCCGTCGGCCAATAGCCGTCATGCGGCGTATATTCCTTGAGAACGCGGCGGGCCACGGTGGCGATGTGTACCTCGTCGACGCCGTCGGCCAGGCCCATCGTCGGCGCAGCCGCGTACATCTCCTGGATCGGGGTGAGGTCGGTGGTGCCGAGCGAACCAAGAATATGTAAAGCATTGAACGACACCTCGCGCAACACCTTGGCCATCGTGAACTTCACCGCCGCTATGTCGGTGCGGGTTTCCTGAGTGCTCGAGTTGTCGATCTTCCAGGCCGTTTCGAGTACGTAGAGTCGCAGCATGTTGATCGACGCGTAAGACTCGGCGATCTTTTCCTGCACCATCTGGTGCTCACCGATGATCTTGCCGTGCGATTCACGGCTGAGCGCACGTTCACACATCATGTCGAAAGCCAGCTTGCACTGGGCGATCGTGCGCATCGCGTGGTGAATGCGTCCCCCACCGAGACGCCTTTGGGCAAGCACCTTGGCGCCGTTTTCTGGTCCTAGGAGATGGTCGAGCGGCACGCGGACATCGTTGTAGATGATGTGGTTGTGGTTACGCGGCTCGGGCATGATCTCGACGCCGGGGGTGTCGCGGGGCACAACGAACATGCCGTTGGTGCACATGACGAACAAGATGTCGGCGACGCGGCCGGCACTGGTGAACCACTTCTCGCCGCTGATGACCCACTCGTCGCCGTCGCGCAGCGCGTGGGTCTTGAATAGGTTGGGATCAGAACCGCCTTGTGGCTCGGTCATCGAATAGGCCGAGAACATTTCCTGGTTGATCAAGGGTTCGAGCCAGCGCTTCTTTTGCTCCTCGGTGCCATGAGCGGCGAGCATCTCCATGTTGCCGGTGTCGGGCGCTGCGGCACCGAACAGTTGGGGTGCTGCTGGATAGCGTCCCAGAATCTCGTTGAGCAGACCCAACTTGAGCTGACCGTAGCCGGGTCCGCCGAGTTCCTCATCGAGGAAGATGGCCCACAGATCCTGGTCCTTGACCTGTTGTTGGAGGTCCTTGACCAAGGCACGAACATGCGGATCCGGCAGTCGTACGGCATGGGGGAACAGGTAACCGAGTGGCTCGACCTCATCACGACAGAACTGCTCGACCCAGTCGAGCTTCTTCTGAAATTCCGGATCGGTCGAGAAGTCCCATGCCATGTCGCTGTTCCCCTACTCAAGTGATCGATGTCGACTGACTACCAGCCACTGACCTTATGCCCACACGCAGCCACAGACCGAGCCCATCGACCACTGCAGACTTAGCTACGGATCTCATTGCCAATGATGCCCGCTTCGGTCAGCGCATCCCGCGCTACTTC
>JADFOM010000258.1 GCA_022562835.1 Acidobacteriota bacterium
CCGCGCCCCATGTATAGAAGAACAGACTTGCGACAAGAAGAATGATGTTGCGATGCCGTCTGGGAGTAACGAAGTACACCCCCAACACGGCGGGCAGAAATAGCGTTAGAAATGTGAGGGACGAAAAGAGCATCAGCGCGTCACGGACATCTGGTGACGCTCAGTGCAGAACCCTGGGTCTCCCAGACCGCCGCCGACAGCAGCTCGGGGCTTTGGTGATGTCCCGTCGCGAGGTGGGTATCGATCATGATCGGTGTGCCTGTGGCGGCGTCGAGTAGATCGATTTGGTTGCCAAGTGTCAAGAGAGTTTCGGTGAGGACGGGAATCTTTCAGAGCGGGCATCGACTGCGACGACATCCCATCCCCGGTCTGCCGCTCGGCGAGAAATCCGTCTGTGAACGGCACCGAGATCGATGCATCGTCTATGAGGAAACAGGCTGAGGAATTGATCGAAGAGTCCGAGTCGGAATCTGCCTTCTTCCTGATCCTCCATGGTCTGACAGTACCCGCTTCACTAGACCTCTAGCGGATTGAATGTGCCTTGACAGCAACGAAAACGTAGCAACGTTCCGATCTTATGAAGAATCGGAGTCATAGCGTTCAGGGCCTAGTCCATTCCCGGTTCCCACCCGGTCTGTGGCTCGCCGCAATCGGAGCCGTCGTCGGTTTCGTTTCGTCGATCAATCTCCGTATGTCTGCTAGGTCCGAATAATTCACCGTACGGTGAGGTTAGTCACATCCTTTCGCACTGATGGGCCCGAGATCACAGCCGTGCCCGACTCAACAGAATGGTGACACTGGCGATCATGACGAAGATGGGTAGTCCGAACCCGACCGGGGTCGAGACAAAGGGCACGACGAAGAGCCCAAATGCGACGAAATAGCCGAGGTAGGCGAGCCAGTTCGGCACGACTCCAGTCCGTAGGAACACCGTTGCCGTACTTGCAACGAAGACTGCTTGGAGGCGGGGACCAGCCACCAAGAACATGCTCGCGGCAGTGCCCTGGGCGAGCCGGTAAGCCTCCCAATCGAGGTGTGTTCCACCGTCGAGGGCATGGAGTACCGCTGGGGCGGCGAGCATCGAAGAAGCGACCAGCCACAGGCCGATATGGACGAGAGCAGCGCCCAAAAAAACCGTCGCGAAGAATCGATCCTCTCGGTCACCGACACGTCTGCGGATGACTGCGACGAACCACAAGAACATCACGCTGGCAACACTCACCAAGTTCAGATACAACAACAGCATGCGTCGGTTCTTGGCATCGCCTATCCATTCAGCCCACTCCTGGCTCGTCGATGACGAAGACGGAACCGCTTCTATCAGAATCAGCGACGCTACGGCGAGCAGTGCGTAGAGGATTCCTGCAAACGCAGCCGACTCAAGTTGGAGACGGCGTTTAACCAACGGCTCAATGGGTTCATCGGGGGCGGAGGTGTTCACCAGCGGTACTCGCCGTTCAGCCGGAACCGATTAGGAGTCACATCTGAGTCGACGCGATGTTCTGACCAGCCTCTCGGATGAGTTGCGCTCGCTGCCCGACACGTCTTGATGCGTGGCGACATACCGTCGTTGTTTCGGTCCGAGGGGCCCCATGAAGCCAACCCTATCGACTGCTCACCTAGCAGGTCGAAGTCGATTGAAGGTGGTGGCCCAGCCGCTTCGCGGTTTAGGGTGTCCTCCGCCAATAGGAGGTACCGATGCCAGCAGTGATCGAGACTGAGGGTCTGACCAAGCAGTGGGGCGACCTTGTCGCGGTCGACAGTTTGGACCTGTCGGTGGAGAAGGGCGAGTGTTACGCGTTTCTTGGACGCAACGGCTCGGGAAAGTCCACCACTGCGCGGATGTTGCTGGACTTCATCCGGCCGACGCGCGGGACGTCCAGACTGCTGGGTGGGGCGGGGAGCGACCCGACGGTTCGAGCAAGGGTCGGTTACCTGCCCGGCGATCTGAACCTTCCACGCTCAATGACAGGAAACGATGCGTTCGACTTCTTCGGCGGCCTGTCCGGAACGACCGATAAGGACGAGCGGAAATCACTGGTGGATCGGTTGGATCTTGACCCGACCCGGCCTGTACGCGAGTTGAGCACCGGCAATCGCCGCAAGGTCGGGTTGGTAGTCGCGTTCATGTCCAACCCGGAGTTGTTGATCCTCGACGAGCCGACCAGTGGATTGGACCCGGTGCTGCAAGAGGAGTTCCGCGATCTGCTGGACGAGCGAAAGCAAACCGGGGCCACGATCTGGCTGACCTCCCATGTGATGGCCGAGGTTGAGAGGGTGGCCGACAGGGTCGGGTTGATCCGCGACGGTCACATGGCCAAAGAGCTGTCGATGACAGAGTTGCGTCATCAGACGACGGGAACAATTCGGCTGGCCTTTCCGCAGGTGGTCGAGACATCCGCGTTCGAAGGCGTCGCCGGTGTCACCGGCGTACGCGTCGAAGACGGCGAGATCGTGGTGACCATCGAAGGCCCGGTCGCTGCCCTTCTGAGTCGAGCAGGCGAACTTGGGGCATCGCACATCGAGACCGAGAAGAGGGATCTCGACGACGTGTTCCTGGAACTCTTCGATCTGAAGGGAGGTGCAACGTGAGTGCAGCACTTCGCATCTACCTTCGCTGGATCCGCGACCGGCGGCTCTCGACGCTGATGTGGTCACTCGGATTGGTCGTCATCGTCGTAATGACTGCCGCGTTCTATCCGTCGCTCTCCGAGTCGGGCGGAGATATCTTTGCCGACAGTAGCGGCGCGATGAGCACCCTTTTGGGCCTCAGTGACATCATCGACCCGAGTTCGCCGTTGGGATATTTGTGGATCGGCCTGTACGCGAACATCGTTCCGATGACACTTATCGCATTAGGTATTGCGCTTGGAAGCGCGGCGATTGCGGGTGACGAGGAGACCGGCACCCTCGAGTACATGCTCTCCAAGCCGGTGACCCGAACCGCTGTGGCTCTCAGTCGATTCGCGGCGGCCGCCACCATCCTTTTCGTCGTCGCGGCGGTGACCGCCTTGGCGCTCATCGCTTCAATCCCGCTGTTCGAGCTGGGCGACGATGTCACAACGACCGGCGCAGACGGTTCCACACTCACCCAACCCGGAGCGACCGCTGCAGACGTAGCAGCTGGAACGTTCGCCTCGTTCGCAGTCGGCCTCGGATTTCTTGGGATCTCGTACCTGCTGGGCGCAGCGACAGGGCGAAAGGGCTTTGCCACCGGAATCTCAACTGCCATCGCGGTCGGGGGATACGTTCTCTACACGCTCTCTGATGCGACCGACAGCCTCGAGGCTCTGACGTGGGTCTCGCCCTGGCGCTGGTACATCGCCGATGCGATGCTGCTCGATGGTCTCGAGTGGGACGTGCTCCTACCGTTCGGTCTAGCCCTGATCTGCCTACTAGTCGGGTGGCAATGGTTTCTACGCCGCGATCTCCAGAACCCCTAACTTGTTTGGCCCGGGGTTGAGCGTGCGGCGAGTTCGATTCGGTTGAGAAGTTCGACGAGGGTCTCTATCTCCGGTTCGGTGAGGGTGTCGAAGATGATCTGTTGAAGGACCGACTCGAGCTGCGGCATGAACCTGTCGATGACTTGAGATCCGGCCGCAGAGAGTGCGACCAGTCGGGCTCGTCGATCGTTGGGGTCGAGATGGCGTGCTACGAGTCCGGCGTCTTGTGCACGGTCGATTCGGCGCGAGATGTGGCTCGGGCTCAGGAGCAACTGCTGGCATAGTTCGACCGCTCGCAGCTGGTTGTCTGGCGCCAGCTTGAGGCGTACGAGAAGATCGAGCGTGGTTGCGTCGTAGCCGGAGGGATCGACGGCGTCGCGTTCGATTGCCTTGCTGAGGGCGGTCTGAACGGCGAGGAGAGCGCCCGAGGGCCTCAGCGTCTCGTCGATGTTGCGGTTTCGTGTTTCTTTAGCCATACCTTCATTATCGTCCCCTTGACAATGATTGTCTAGCCATCTAAATTAGTTGCGTGAACAATCAAGACAAACCTGGTGACGCAGCCGTAGAACTCGACGAGGGATATGAGCAGCGTTGGACGGTGCTCTGGATCATGTGCCTGTCGTTGGTGCTGGTTGTGGTGAGTGTGAGCTCGTTGAACGTGGCCCTCCCAGCCATCCAGCAGTCGCTGGGGGCGACGGGATCACAACTGCAGTGGATCGTTGATTCGTATGCTCTTGTGTTCGCGGGCCTGTTGCTGCCCGCTGGAGCCCTCGGTGACCGCTACGGCCGACGTCGTGCGCTCCTGGCTGGGCTGGCCATCTTCAGTGCCGCCGCGCTGGGAGG
>JADFOM010000259.1 GCA_022562835.1 Acidobacteriota bacterium
GACTCCACCGCCTCGACAAGGCGGGCCTCTGTGCGCCCACAGATCATGACCGTTGCACCGGCTTCGGCGAGTGACGCTGCGCACGCCCTACCGATGCCGGTACCGCCGCCGGTCACGATAATGGCACGGCCAGAAAGTGGAGCGAGTGTGTTCGTGTTCAAGTCGGTTCCTCCGATGAAGTGGTCGGCTCCGGATTGTCGTCGCGCGTCTCGAACATCGCAACAAGACCGTCGAACGATTCGATGCGCGACAAAGCTCGGTTGGCGAAGACCAGAGACGCGCTGATGGTGATAAACGCACTCAACCAACCCGAGAACAGGCGGACGATGAGGAACCCGTTGATCGAGGCGTTGTTGTATAACCAGACGTCCCATCCCGCCGAGACCAATTCGTAGCCGGCAGCAACCAGCGTCAGCTTCGCCATGGTCGAGGCGTAAATGGGATGGCGCCGCACGTCGTCGGGAAACGGGATAACGAACGGAAGCAGTTCGCCAACGAGGGGGCGGCCGATCATCACCGACACGGCAAGTCCTAGACCGACTAGAGCCTTTGTCGCGATTCCGATGCCGAAGTAGAGAGCCTCCGAATCGAATGCGATTCCGAGGAAACCGCGAATTAGGAGATAGACGGTCACTCCGGGTAGGTACCAACCGATCGGAAGACCGTTACGCCTGCGACGGTACGTGGCTAGCAACGACCATGTGGTCGACGCTGCGATCGCCCAGCCCAGACCCCATTGGCTGTTGACACCAATGAACAACAGAACTGACAATGCTGCGTCGAGGCCGCCAAACGTATTGACGGATTTTAAGCCGACGGGAGTTGCCGGTTCATCGGCCGAAGAGGTCCCCATCCGAACAGTGTGGACCGCGTTCGCGTTTTTCTGAACCGAAAGACACCTATATGGTGCGTTTTCTGTTCAGAATGACAAGAAATGGGGGGTCGATGGGTGTTTATGCGATAACGGGATCGGCATCGGGTATCGGTGCGGCGACACGCGCCCGCCTCACCGCGGCCGGACACGATGTCATCGGCGTCGATCGCGCCGACCAGGAGGTCAACGCAGATCTCGCAACATCGGACGGCCGCGCTGCGGTGGTCGCCGCCGTCACGAAACGTTGCAATGGCCAACTCGACGGGCTGGTCACTGCCGCTGGTGTCGGTCCGCCTTTCGACCCGGCTGAAATGGTCTCGATCAACTACTTCGGCACAGAAGCCATCCTCACAGGGCTACGGTCGGTCCTCGCCGCGGCGAACGGAGCGCAGGTTGTCGCCCTGTGTTCGAATTCGGTCACGATCACTCCAAACGTGCCTACCGACATCGTTGATGGGTGCGTAAATGGGGACGAGGCCGCCGCTCGCCACGCCGCCCAGGTCAATGGCATTGGCGCGTACGCGTACGCAGCATCCAAGATCGGCATCGCGCGTTATGTTCGGACGCACGCGCCAGGCGAGGATTGGGCCGGGTCCAACATCCGCCTGAACGCGATCGCCCCAGGTGCCACGATGACACCGCTCACCCAGTCCGGTCTCGACAGCGACGAGGTCGGCGAAGCCATGCGGTCGCTACCGATTCCCACCGGCGAATTCGCTCAACCCGATCAGATCGCCGGCTGGATAGAACACATGCTCACCGGTGTTGGGGCCTCGTTCATGTGCGGTTCTATCGTCTTCGTCGATGGCGGATCCGACGCACTCATCCGTCCGGACGCGATCCCGCCACTATTCGAGCTCGACCTGTAGGCACGCGGCTACATCGAGGCGGCAATGCTCTCCTCGTGGTGTTCCAGAGAACCGAACTGGGTCTCATGCACCCACGCACGCTTCAGGAACAGGTGAGCATCGACCTCGGACGTGTAACCCATGCCGCCGTGGACCTGAATGCAGTCGCGACCATTCGCACTCGCCGCATCACCTGCGACGATTCGCGCAACCGACGCGGCGTGAGCTGCATCGCCGACCGTTGGGTCGTCTAGGGCCACCGCCGCGAAGTAGACCGCGGCACGCGCAACCTCGACCCGACTAATCATGTCGGCACAGAGATGTTTAACCGCCTGGAACTTGCCGATCACCTTGCCGAACTGCTCCCGTTCGGAGGCGTATGCGACAGCGAGCTCGGTCGCGCCGGCGGCTAGACCGAGCTGCAACGCCGCTGTCAGCACCGACCCGATCGTGGTCATCCGCGCCGCGGAATCGCCTTGTGCGATTCGTGTACCGGCGGGCAGGGATCTACACACGCCGACCGGCGTCAGGGCATCGAGTGGAATGTCGGGGTAATCGAGATCGAGTGAGTCGAGAGCAATCTGATCGACACCTTCTGGCCGCAGCACCAACACCGCATCCAGACCGGCGGCGTGTTCGATCACGATCTGTGAATCGGCGTCCGCTCGATCCTCTATCAACCCTACGATTGTCGAACCTTCGGCTACACCGTCGACGAGTCCGGCGGCGAGGGCGCACGCGACGAGGGGTCCTGGCACCACGAATCGACCCAACTGTTCGTAGACGATCGCCGTATCTGCCCAGCCCAACCCGAGACCACCTTCGTCTTCGGGAAGTGCCAACGAGAAGACACCCGTCTCGGCGAGCTCGGTCCAACGGGTTCGGTCGATCGCTCCGGGCTGACCGCTCATCGACCGAACCGTCGCGCTATCGAAGCGACCCTCGAGCACCGAAATGACGCCATCGCGTAGCGCCTCCTGGTCGTCAGAGAGTTCGAAATCCACGTCTCAGCGCTCCTTTGGCAGACCGAGAATGCGTTCGCCGACGATGTTCTTCTGGATCTGAGTCGTGCCCGCTGCGATTGAAAGCGTCAGCGAGTACAGGCGGGCGGCGACCGCGTCGTGGTGTCCATCTGCGCTGTCCATCCACAGCGTGCGGCGGTCCAACAGGCGGTAGGCCAGAGCATCGGCCTGCTTGCGCACGCTTGCGTAGTAGAGCTTGAAAACCGAGCCGCCTGGTCCCGGAACACCGGTGCGTGCAGCCTGAGAAACGTTGCGTTTCGTGAGAGCCCACAGCGCCTCGTACTCGGCTTGGAGCCTTCCGATCGAGCGACGGATCTCGTCGTCGTTCCACGCGGTTTGTGTACCTCGAGGCGTCGACTTTGCCAGCTCGGCGATTTCTGCGAGTTGTCGCATGCTGCCGAGCAACTCACTGATGAATGCCGTACCGCGTTCGAAACTGAACGTCACCATGGCGACGCGCCAGCCGTCGTTTTCATCGCCAACCCTGTTCTGTACTGGGATTCTCACCTCATCGAAGAAGACCTCAGAAAATTCGGACGGGCCGAGCACTGTCTCTATCTCGCGGATCTCAATGCCTGGCAGGTCCATAGGACAGATGAGCCAGGTGATCCCGCGGTGTTTGGGTGCATTTGAATCAGTACGCACGAGCAACTCGCAATAGTCCGCCACCTGCGCGTGCGATGTCCAGATCTTCTGTCCAGACACGACGTAATCATCACCGTCACGCACCGCCTTGGTCTGCAACGACGCAAGGTCCGATCCGGCGTTGGGTTCCCAAAGCCTATCAGGACAAGCCGATTTATGTTTTTGAAACGGGCGGAACGACCGGCATTCCTAAAAGTCGGATGGTGATTGAAGATCATTGGACCGACTACGAATTGTTCAGCGATACGCTGCCGGATAAATACTTTCCCAAAGGGGCGAACTGGTTGATGCTCGGTCCTTCCGGCCCGCGCCGTTTACGTCTGGCTGTGGAACATTTGTGCCAGCATCGGGGAGGCATTTGTTTCTGTATCGATTTGGATCCTCGCTGGGTGGTCAAGCTGCTCAAGAAGGGCAAGATCGCCGTTCACCGATGAACATGGGGCACTTCAACGAACACGAGACTCGCAGCGCGGTAGACAGCGGGGAGTATACGACCAGACCCCACGTTAGGTTGGAGACTCCAGCGGGAGTAGGCAAGGACGTTAGTGTTGGTCGACGGGCTGGGCCCACCAAAGGTCTTTGCGGCGATCCGCAGTGCCACATGGCGGCATTGTAACCTGCTCCGTTGCGCGTGATAACCGTTGCGAGTCATGAGTTGCGCTCTCGGCCTTATCGGACCGGATTCCAGGCTTCCGGTATAACCTTCACCGTCTTTGGCCCTTCAACGATCAGACCCACCTCCGGCGGGTCGACGGATACGCATCGGCCACTCGGGCAGTAGATTTCCCGTGTTGAGTTCATACACGCTTTCGAGTAAACTCGCGTCTCGATTCCTCGGTCTCCTGATCGGGAGCTGTTCAGACGGCCAACAGAC
>JADFOM010000011.1 GCA_022562835.1 Acidobacteriota bacterium
GCGGCTCGAAGAACCCGGCCATGATCTTGCCGGTCTCCTCCTTGAAGTAGGTGTATCCGCCAGGGTCGCGCAGCGTCGGCATGCCCCGCTCTACCCCCTCGATCGGCTCCGTGACGATGTAGAAGTGCTCGCACGCCTGAAGGGGTACGTTGACGCCGATCGTGGCGGCGAGTTGGCGGCTCCAGATGCCGCTGGCGAGCACGACCGTCTCCGCTTCGACAAAGCCCCTTTCCGTTTCCACGCCGGTGACCTTGCCGTTGTCGGCCACGAGCTTCTCGACGGCGACACCCTCCACGACCGGGCGCCGCGGGCTTTGGCTCCCTTGGCCAGCGCCATGGTCGTGTCGACCGGAGAGGTCTGACCATCACGGGGGATGTACAGCGCACCCACGAGGTCCTCGGTATTGAGGAGCGGCCAAATTTCCTTCGCTTGATCGAGATCGATCACCTCGGTCTCGACACCACACGTTGTGGCCATGGAGGCGCCCCGCAGAATCTCCTCCCACCGCTCCGGGTCAGCGGCTACCGAGATCGATCCTGGGCTGCGGTAGCCGGTGGCTTGTCCGGTCTCGTCCTCGAGTTCCTCGAACAGACGGGTCGAGTAGGTGGCCAGCTGGGTGAGGCTGTGCGACGACTTGAGTTGCGAGACGAGGCCAGCGGCATGCCATGTGGTACCGCAGGTCAGGGTTCCCTGCTCCAAGACGATGACATCTGTGATCCCGCGTCGGGTCAAGTGATACGCCACGCTGCAGCCGATAATTCCGCCACCAATGATGACCACTTGGGCGCGGTCGGGTAGCGCAGCGTGAGATGCAGTCGACACTTCGGATACCCCCGCCATGACCGTCACGGTCCTCTCTGGTTTAGCTATGCGCCGGCGGACACAGCTGTGGCCATGCCGCGACCCAGTATCGCGTGACGTAATGACGTTTGCCGCCGTCCCAGACTTCCTCGCAGACCTGCATCAGGACCTGAGTGCGCTCAACCCGACGGCGATGGATTCGCGTGTCTTTCGAAGCGTGGGGATTCGAACGAAGGCACTCAACGAATTCGTCGAGCAGGCTCTCGCCCGCATGCAAGATCGTCAGCGGCGCAATGAGTTATGTTGGCTGCGCCGAAAGCGGGGGAAATCACATGAAACGTACACTGATGTTGCTTCTACTTACTCTTGCGTTGGTGGCCGCTGCATGCGGAGATGACGACGATGCCGCTTCCGATGACGAATCCTCGGATGAGACCACATCCGAGGAAGACTCACCTGATGGCACGGGGGTGGAAGTCCCGCTCGAAACGGGTGACAGCGTGGACGGGACGCTCGACGAGATCGGCGATCCAGGTTTCGTCGAAGGTGGGTCAACCGGGGCCACCGCGACGCTAATCGTGGGCGGCGAAGAATGGGCGTTCGATGCGGCTTTCTGCGCTTTCGGCGAAGAAACGATCGGCCAAGAAGGCGCAGAGTTCAACGTGTCGGCGAGCCAAGACGGCTTGCAGCTGTATGCGAGCATCGACAGTTTCGGTCACAGTGTGACCCTCAACGACATAGACAACTTCGAGAATCCATCTGTCAGCCTGAGCGCGACAACCGGGGGCTTCATCGTGATCGACGGCAAGAACATCAGCGCCGAGGCCGATTTCGTGGATGACCTAACGGGCCAAACCAGCGCCGGCACATTTAGCGCGACCTGCCCCTAGCCCGACCGGGTACCAGCTAGCCAAGTGCTAACGACCCGATCAAGTGATGCGAGCGAACTCTGCGCGTAGCTGATCGAGGCCGAGATGACCGAGGTCGAGCGCCTGACGATGAAACGACTTCAAGTCGAACTCGGGCCCGAGGCGACGTTTGACCTCGGCCCGGCCGTCAAGCCATACGCGTTCGCCGACCTTGTAGGAGATGGCCTGACCGGGAAGTCCCAGATATCTGCTCACCTCGCTTGCCATGAACTCCGCAGGGAACCGAGACCGCTCATTGGCGAATTGTTGGCCTAACACGGGATCCCACTTCGACCCGGGAGCAAAGTCGCTGTCCGCGGGAATTTCGAGTTCCAAATGCATGCCGATGTCGACGATCACACGCATTGCTCTCATCACCTGCGCACGCAGGTACCCGAGGCGATATGCGGGATCCTCGAGGAAGCCGATCTCGTCCATCAACCGCTCGGCGTACAGCGCCCAACCCTCGCCGTGACCGGGCACGAACTCGCGTCGCTGCAACGCTGTGAGCTGATCACCCAGATAGGTGACCTGGCCAACCTGAAGGTGATGCCCAGGCACGCCCTCGTGATAACAAATCGATACCTCGCCCCAACGCGGAAAACGAGTGCGACCCAGCGTCGGGTACCAGGTCCGCCCCGGCCTGCTGAAGTCCTCCGACGGTCCTGTGTAGTACATCGCGGCCGCCCCACCGGGCGGAGCGATCATCGCCTCCACCCTCTTGACGGGATCGGCGATGTCGAAATGCGTGCCGTCGAGCGCTTCGATCGTCGCGTCCATCAAGTCCTGCAACCATTGCCTCAGCGCTTGTTCGCCTTCGATGCACTCGGCGGCGTCGGTCTCGAGATGATCGATCACCGCGTCGATGCCCTCGCCGGGCAATATCTGCTCTGCGGTAGCCGCCATGTCCTGCTCGATCCGAGACATTTCGTCCCAAGCCCAGTCATACATATCGTGAGGATCGATCTCCATCCCGAGGTGTGACCGCGCGAGAACCCGATAGCGATCCTCCCCCACCGCATCACGCTCGCTGGCAGTCGGCAGATACTTCTCGCCGAGGTAGACCCCCAACTGTGAGTAACTGTCCGCCGCGGCAAGGGCTGCTCGGCCGAGTCGGTGCTCCATCGCCTCGGCGACATCGGCATCGGCATCGGCCACCATCGAGCTGAAGAAGTCGCGTTCGTCTCCCCTGCCGGCCCACGCCTCACACTGCAAAATACATTCGGTGGTCTGGCGACGAGAGGACACCACATCCGCGCGGATGCCCTCCTCGAGCAGAGCTCGAAGCCCATCAACTGCGGCGGGAACGTTCTCGAGCCGATCCGCGATTGTCTCCCATTCCTCGGCACTCTCCTTTCCGAGGATGTCGAAGACCCAGCGGATTTCCTGTAGTGGTGAACCCAGGATCCGAAGTGCGCGCAGATCCTCATCGGTCTCGATCAACTCGACACGCGTCGAGAGTCGTTCGAGATGAAATTCGATAGCAACGCGGTCGGCGTGGGCACCCGTTGGCAACGACTTGACCTCGGCGATCGTCGAACGCAACGCTGCGAGCCGATCTGCTCGGCGCTGCGGAGAATGGTCCGTGATCTCGGACTCATGACCGGTCACGCCCGAAAAGGTCGCCTCATCAGGTGCGAGCTTCGCCCATTGCTCCATGAACCGGTCCGACAACTCGGCGATCGAGCCAACCTGTACAGAATCCGCAGTTGAATCGCTCATCGCTGCGACAATAGTGCCGTTTGGGGTCACCGAGCGGGGCATGAGGGGGCCGGGTTGCCTCCCTGACGTAGGTTCTTGGACCCCTTGCTGTGGGCTGGACGACCCGAAAGCGACCTCTGCGCTCAACCTTTGTCAAAGATCGGTCGAACGTTGACGCATGATCGGCAATGGCTCAGATCCCACGAATCACCCCCTCGACCGAGTCGTCCCGGATGTCATCCGCAAGGGAGGGCGCAGTGCGCTGCTCGTAGAACCACATGTCCAGCTCGAGTTCACCGACGGTCAGATTGAGATCCGCAGAGTTGCGCCTCAGATCGGTTCAACACCTAGCTAGTTGCCGGCGGTCGGCTCCTCGATGTCCATGAGGTGTGCCGTTTCATTGAATGACCGCAGCGAAGGTTGCGAGCCATCGAGCGCAATCCGCATCAGTGCGGCTGGTTGCACGAAGCAGCGCCAGCCGACCTCGTCGCCCACGCCGAGTGTCCACGCCATCACTGCCTTGATCGGCGACACGTGTGTTACCACCAGCACGTCGTCTGAGGGTGAAGTCTCCCGCGACAGGTCGTCGAAGAAGCTCCGCACCCTTTTGCCGAGCGATGAGAGGCTCTCGCCGCCCGGCGGCGCGAAATCAATGTTGGCCCTCCATTGCACCCAGAACCCCGCATCGAGTTCAGCCATCGGTTTCTGATCGATTTCGCCGTAGTCGAGCTCGATCAGGCGTTCGTCAATCTCGATGTTTTCAGCACCTCCCGCTGCCATCTCCGCGGTGAGACGCGCCCGGACAAGTGGACTGCTGATGACCCTGTCCACTCGACCGACCGCAGCCCCTATGGCCTGGGCCTGCACGCGCCCGAGAGCATCGAGTGGAGGGTCGGCATGCCCCAACAACAATCCCAACGCATTGGATTCGGTACGACCGTGTCGCGCAACGATCAACATTGCCGAACCGTAGCCCTCGCCAGCGTTCAGCGCAGTGTGAGACGCCCGTCGTCGAACAGCCGAGCCCGAGTGTCGGGGTCCAAAAGGGCTGCCCTACGAACGATCCACACAGCGAGCGCCACGCCAAGGACCTCGAGCACGACACTCAAGGCAACGGGATCGAGTTCGGGCACGGTGTGTGTGCCCAACTCTTCGCGCCCCGCAACGGGCCACCAAAACAGATCAGCGTTCGCCCACGTTCGGTCCAGAACCAGGTGCATGAACATGCCGATCGGTATGCCGATCCATCTGCGCTGCGCGATGCGCCGCCCGCGCGCCAAGAGGGCGACCGCGCCAAAAGCGAGGATCGGTGCAAGCAAGGTGTGCAGCAGCCACGCGTGACCAGTCGGCACTTCGATAAGAGGGATCACTGCGCCCAGTGCCACGAACCGGTAATCGACCGACGCGCTATCGAACACCCAGCCAACGATCAGAACCGAGAACGCCACGAAGTAGACGAGCATGATCAGCCGTCAGCGACACACGAGACGAGAGCACTCGCCGCAGCGATCGACGGTTCCCTCGGCCAGTTTGCGGACACGATCCGCTTCCATAGCTGGCATAACAAACGGACAGCCAGAGCAGTTCTTCCCATCGAAGGTCACAACCGCGCGCGCGCCGAGGTCGGGACGGATGTGTTCATACTCCTCGATGAACTCCGTTCCAACTTCACCTGCGGCCTGCGCACGTTGTTCAACGAGGTCGTCGATCTCTGCTTCGATCTCGCTTTCTATCCTCTCGGCCTCAGAGCCAAGCGCTTCGATCTGACCATCGAGAGAAGTCATCTCGATCGCCATGGACTCGATCGACTCCTCCACAGGCTCCATGTCGCCGAGCAAAGCGAGTTCACCGTCCTCGAGATCACTGATCTTCGCTGAGAGAGAGTCGATCTCGTGTTGCACCGCCTGCGCCTGCTTCGGTGAGGTCATCTCCGAGAGTTGATCAACCGAATGACTGAGACGTCCGTCGAGCACCTCCAACTCCCCCTCGAAGTGGCGACGTCGTTTGTCGAGTTCATCGAACTGGCTCTGAGCCGAGTCACGTTGAGTTGCGAGCGATCGTCGTTGGTCCTCACACTCGCCTTGACTCAGCCGTTCCGCGACATGAGTAAGAGCACGGCGATGCTGATCAAGTTCATTGTCGAGACGTTGCACTTTCAAAAGCGGATGCTCGCTCATAGGACCGGCGACGCTAGCGCAACGCTCATGACCACTCAAGACCTGTAAAAGAGTGGTCACGACACATCACGACGTTGTGGTGGTTACCGGCAGAGTTGTCGTAGTTGCGGGCACGGTAGTCGTCGATGCAGGCACGGTAGTCGTCGATGCGGGCACGGTAGTCGTCGATGCGGGCACGGTTGTCGTCGACTTTGGTGGTCTGGTATTGGGAGGTTGTGTCCTGGTCGGCTTCGGCTGGGTAACGGGCGGTGACGTCGTCGGCGGTGATGGTGATACACAGCGATCCGGCGAGCCATCATTGTCATCATCAACAGCAACCATGATCGAGGGGCACCAGCCGTAGAACGGTCGTTCCTCGCACGAGTCGACAACACCGTCTTCGTCCTCGTCGATCTCATAGACGGTCGACCCACAGATACTGGACGAACCCGATTTCTTCCTCTCGTTCGGCAGCAGCAGACGCTTGCCCGAGCGAGTTGACTCGGGCGGCTCGAACTCGATCACCGGTCGGTCAGCGTGATATTCCTCGTTGAAGTTTTGCCACGTCATGGCGGGAAACGATCCACCGGTCACGGTCGAACGATCGCCAACGCTGGTCATCGGTTCCTGTCGGTCGGGATGACCCATCCACACCGCGGTCGACAGGTAGGGCGTGAAACCAACGAACCAGGCGTCTGCGAAGTTCTGTGCCGTGCCGGTCTTGCCCGCTGCGGGTTGTTCGGAGAGACGGGCTGCGGTTCCTGTCCCCGCTTCGACGTTGTCCTCGAGGATGCTGGTCACAAGCCGTGCAGACTGGACCGAGATAGCTCGGCTGCCGAGGTCCTCGCGCTCCCACAAAATGTTGCCGTTGCCGGTTTCAACCCGCTCGATAAAATATGCATCCATGCGGACGCCATCGTTGGCGATCGTCGCATACGAATTGGCCATGTCGAGTGGTGTGACGTCGGCCGGACCGAGCGGGAGCGACAATACCTCCGGCAGATCGGTCGAGACACCGAGCGCATTGGCTGTATCGATGACGTTGCCGAGACCAGCGATCTGACCAAGCCTGAGAAAGCCACAGTTGGACGACTTCGTCGTGAGCGAACGAATAGTGCCGACGCCGCCTCTCGACCCGCCGAAATTCTCGGCCTCATAGTCTGGCTGGTTCGGGAGCTCGAATACACACTTGCCCGAACCGTCGACCGTGTCGTTGGGGACATAACCCTGTTCCATCGCCGCGGACAGCACGAAGGTCTTGAACGACGACCCGGTCGGGCGTCCCTTCTGAGTTGCCAGGTTGAACTTGGAGTATTCCTCGAAGCCGGGGCCGCCGACCATTGCACGCACGGCGCCCGTGCCTGGCTCGACCGATGCAGTCGCCATCGTAAATCCGCGTTCGTCCTCGGGCAACACATCGTCGACAGCCCGTTCAGCTTGGGCCTGAGCATCCGGATCGATGGTCGTGTAAATGCGCAAACCACCCGAGAAGACAGCGTCTATGCGTTCCTGGCGGGTTTCGCCGAGGCGCTCGTCATCGAGCAGGATCTGTTTGACCTCCTCGAGGAAATAGTCCTCCTCGAGTCCCTCGATCGTGAACAATTCGTAGCGCTCGGCAGGCACGGGAATAGCTCGAATGACCTGCAACTCCTCGTCGTCGATATGTCCTTCGGACACCAACCGTCCCAGGGCACGATCGCGTCGCTCGGTCGCGTTCTGCGGGTTCAACGTCGGATCACCACTGACCGGAGCCGAGATAATCGACGCGAGCATCGCACCCTGACCCCAGGTCAACTCTGAGGGACCGATGCCGTAGTAGAGCTCGGCGGCGGCCTTGATGCCGTAGGCACCTCCTCCGAAGTAGACGGTGTTGAGGTAGCGCAGCAGGATTTCGTCCTTGTCCATCTCGTCCTCGAGACGCATTGCCATGATTGCCTCGGGGATCTTTCGACCGATCAGATCCTTGGCATCGCCCAGTACGCACTCCTTGATGAGCTGCTGGGTGATGGTCGATCCCCCCTGCTCAATACCACCCGCATTGACGTTCTGTATGACCGCACGGCCGAGGGCCCGTGCATTGATGCCGCTGTGTTGGTAGAAATTGGCATCCTCGACGGCGAGAACGCTCTGGATGCCTTCAGTCGATACCTCATCGAGTGACTCGATCAACACTCGATTCTGGTCGCCTACCAACTCACCGATCAGGTCACCGTTCATGTCATAAACGGATGTGCGCTGCGCTAGTTGGCACAGGCTGAAATCGACTCGCGTCGTATCGTTGGCGGCGGCTAGGTCGGTTGCTCGCGGCGATAAGGCCACTACAGACGCCACGAAGAAGCCAGCGGCGGTCGCTATCACCAACACGAGGCGAAGTATGCGAAATGTCCAGCTTCCAAGCGATAGCACAGAGCCCAAACGGTAGCGGTCAGTCCCTCCACGGATGCGTCGCCTGAGAAGATTCCGCTGGGATCGTTATTCCCCAAGCTGGGATCAATACCCGCCGCCGAGCTTGGTGTGGTCCCATGTGACTGCGCTTGCGAGCTTCGACACCACGGCTGTGCGTTTGACCGCCATGTGTTCGGCAGCTTGCGACAGCGTTTCACGGTCTACGCCAGGTGTGTTGCGCACCATGACCTCGAGTGCGAGCGAGTGCACCTCGGACGTGTCGGTAACCAGCTCGGCGGTGGTCTTGACCATCGCACCGCGCAGCTTTTCGTACTCGGTGCCGTCCTCCCATAGCAGGGTGATCCGACTATCGCGCTCTAGGTTCTTGATCTTCTGTGAGCGGGTGTAGGTCTCGAACACGATCGACTCATCCACGATTGCAAACCACAGCGTGGAGAGATGAACCGACCCATCACGGTCGAGTGTCGCGACCTGAAGGCTTTTCTGCTCCTCGATGAACGCCCACATTTCGTCGTCGGTCATGCGAATAGTGTCTCGTCGATTGCTCACAGATCGGCCTTTCGTCGCGATTCTGGCCGAGGCTAATGGGTGATCGCGCGGATCAGATCGCCTTGGCGTCCATGTCTTTGGACATCTCCTCGACGAAGTCATCGGGGACCTCGTCGATAAACTGTGCGATCTCGCCAACCGTTGGGCAGACCTCCGCCGCCAACGGCGCTAACGCGTCCATGTCGAAGTCGTACAGCTTGGCCGCGTTACCACCAAGCAATTTCTGAAGCGTGTCCGGCTCGACATCGTAGAAACGATTGCGCAGGTGCTCGCGTGTATAGGGATGTGTGCCCTCATCGTGGGGATAGTCACTGCCCCACATGAACCGATCGAGCCCGATCTGCTCGCGGGCCTCGGCGTCGGCACGACCCGGCTGTGAAACCCCCATCCAGCAGTTCTGCGCAAAGTATTCGGTCGCAGACTTCTTCAGGACATGTTCGTCGCCATAGCGGATCTCACCGGTCGCTCCCGTCGAGGCGATCCGTTCGAGGGTGTTGTCGAGCTGACTGAGCAACGGTTGTACCCAGGCACAGCCCGTCTCGGTCATCACGAACCGCATCTTGGGGAAACGTTCGAACACGCCGGAAAGGATGAACTGCACGAGTGGGCGCTGCGAATAGAACATCACCTCGTTGATGTACAAGAGCATGGATACGTCGTAGTTGCCGTACTCGGGGTTACCGCTGCCTCCGTGCACATTGACCGGCATCTCAAGGTCTTCGAGCAGCGCCCAGAGCGGGTCATAGATCGGGTCATAGAGCGGCTTGACCCAATCGGCACCTGGCGGGATGATCGGCAACATGACTCCGCCGCGCAGGCCGTTCTCCTTGATCCAGCGAACGTCCTCCATAGCGTCATCGACATCGTTCAAGAAGATTTGGCCGACGCCGGCTCGGCGTTCGGGAAATAGATTGCACCAGTCGAGCAGCCAGCGATTGTGCGCTTGCACTCCCGCACGACGCAGCTCATAGTCCTCGGGCCTCGGTGGCTTCGCGAACAGCACGAAACCGGGGAAGAACGGTGGCACGGTGTTCGGAAACACGACCTCGCCGACGATGCCGTCTTCCTCCTGTTGTGAGTTGCGCATCTCGTTGTCCCAGTTGCGCAATCGACGCTTGTCACCGAGATCCTTGAATGGGTTGCGGTATTCGCCACGCCATTCGTCGAACCTGTCTCGGTATTGCGGATCGAGGTACTCGCGGTACGCCTTGTGACTGCCACCCGCGTGACAGTCTGCCGAGATGATCGTGTAGTGGTCGTCTGCCTGCATAGTCATGTCGGTCTCCTCAGTCGAATGTCGGAATCGCCGGGAGGCCGTCGGCCCACCCGCCCGAAATGTGTGTGATCCACCACGCCGGTGCCATGTCAAGAATGTTGTTCAGGTGTGAGTAATCGTGCCAACGCGTAATCTTGCCGTCGGCCACCTCCATAACCGAGGCGAAGGGGTGATCGACTGCCTCGCCGGTCGGGAACTCCCATCGCTCCATGTGTTCGGTGACCACGATGTGTCCCTCCGCGATCATATGCTTCGGGAAGTGGTAATAACCCGAAAGAGGTTCGATCCCGAGTCTGAGCCGCTGGATAATTTCGTTGCCGCCGGTCGCTCCGGTCGGGTCCACACCGGCGTCGGTGTAGTGAGCATCGCCGGAGAAATAAGTCTTCATTTCGTCCCATGCGCGCCGAAAGTGACATTCCCAATAGCGCTCGACTACCTGACGATTCTCTGCTGGTGTTGAGGTCATGTCACGGAGGGTAATCCGCCCGTCGCCCGCACTCTAAACGGCGAGGCCTTGGGCGCTACTGTCAAGACATAGACACGACCAATACACCCACCATCCCAGGTCGAATCGGCGTCCGGATGGGGCCCAACGACGCCGATCCGTCTGGCGTGCTCGTGCCCTACCCAGAGATCTGTTTCCGTGGAGCGCCGAGAGCCGCCGCGTACGTGATGATCGTCGATTGCATCGGCGGATGGGTTGCCGATCGCGCCTCGGACCAGGACTGGGTCACCACCACCGATCTCAGTGTGCGGATGCCCGTTGCGGTTACGCCCGAAGAGATCCGATCGGTCGCCGACCCGCTGCGGGCGGGCCGCCGGATAATCTCCGCTCAGGTGGCGATGAGCAACGGGTCCGGCGAAGCAATAGCTCATGGCTACACCTCGTTCGCTCGTGTTCCCCGCCGCGACGGTGATGGCAAACGTATTCGTATCGACGAGATCGAACGGATGCATAGCGAACCGCTCACCGAACCGCTCTCAGAAGCCGCCGGGATAACGGTCATCGATGCTGCAGCCGGGATTACGACGACCGAACTCACAGCACAGCTGACAAATCCGATGAATGCGCTACAGGGCGCGATGACCGCGCTCATAGCCGAGGTCGCCGCGATCGCAGCGCTCGACGCGAACACCGGCGAGGAGCACGTCGTAACCGGTATTGAGTTGCGCTACCTCTCGATGGGCACTATCGGTCCCATCACAACCGAGGCGACGGTCATCGGAGCGTCGAGCGCGGGGCAGGTGCGGGTAGAGCTGCGGGACCGGGGTCACGACGACTGGATCATCGCCGTCGTGTTGGCCTCACTCGTCGCTCTCGTCTGAATCGTCGTCGGAGCGAAGTCGACGCAACGAGAACGTCGGCACACGCCCGAGGTCCTTCAAGGACACCTTGCCAATGGAGCGCCAGTAGACCGGTGCATCGCCAGCCGCATCCTTCAGCTCCTCCGAGCCGAGCACCGTTCCCGGTCGCGCATGGTCGGTCAGCCGACTCGCGGTGTTAACCGCAGTGCCGAAGTAGTCACCGCGACGAGCGATGAGCGGACCATAAGCCAGCCCCACCTTGAGATCGGGCAGGAGTTCGTCGTCGCTGGCTGCATCGACCAGACAAAGCCCGATCTCGGATCCAACCGCCGCATCCTCGGCCACGAACATGATCTCGTCACCGATCGTCTTGACCACACGCCCGCCGTTCTGCGCGACGAGATCGAGTACGCGAGCCTCGAAGTGGTCGACGAGCACCGACAACTCAGACGCGTCGAGCTTGCGGCTCAGCCGGGTGAAGCCCGCGAGGTCGGCGAAGCCGATGCTCGCGAGAACCTCCGTCTCGTCACCGACGGTCGTCTGGTCGAGCCGGCGTTCGAGTACGGCGAGCATCTGACGGCGCAACATGTAGTCGACAACCTGAACGAATTCGTCCGCCACAAGGCGTTCGAACGTAATGTCGGCAAGGTCTTCCTGGCCGACTCCCTCACTCTCCGCCTCGCGAATGGTCGTAACGATTCGGTCGCAAACGGTCTCAGCGACACGTGTCATAGCAGACGCCATCACGCGGGTCTGATGCAGGAGCTCGGGCAGTTCGTCGGGAAGCTCGAAGAACTCTTCTGCGGCTGCCAGCGCCATTACGTCGAGATCGCCGTATCGACCCTCCAGTTCGTTTACCGGGAACCCGAGGGCTCGCCACAATGACTCGGCGACAGAGCGGTCCATCCCCGATAGGGCCATGACATCGTCGGCGTCGTACTTGGCGGCGTCTCCAAGCATCAAGAGCCGCTCGCTGGTTAAGCGGACCAGGGAGCCGTCGGCCGCCGCGGCCTCAACCGCAGCGTCGTCGAGACCATGGCCTTGGAGGAACTGTCGCAACGTCGAATCGATGCCCGCATCATCGCGCAGATGTAGTGAGCATCAGTGAACGGCTCAGAGAAACCCGAAGGGATGTGGTGCTAGGTTCGACCGATGGATAATGAACGTCCAGTGCTTTACCGAGCGATCACATGCAACTTCTGCCATCGCTCAGAAATCGCGTTCGCGGCCAAGGGGATCGAGATCGAAACGATCGACATCGATCTCGTGCGCCGACCCGAATGGTATGGGGCAAAGGCCTCGGGCGGGTCGGTGCCGTTGCTGGAATGGAACGGTCACGAGATCCACCCCTCGACGGTGATCAACGAGTTTGTCGAGGAGAATTGGCCTGAGCCCGCTCTGTTCCCCGACGATCCTTTCGAGCGAGCCGCAGCCCGCAGCTGGATCGAATGGTTCAACGACGGACCATGCCCGGCTTATGAACGGCGGCTAATGAATGTGCGTCCCGAACGAGACGAAATGCTGAACGATGCCCTCGTCGGAGCACTCGAAGAAATGGAAGCGAAGCTGACCGCACGGGGCTACGAGTCGGGTTACTGGCATGGCGACCGCCTCGGAGTCGTCGATGCCACCACCGCACCTATGTTCGTCCGATTTGCCGGGCTGTGGCATTTCCACGGTTTCGATATACCAGCTGACCTTGGGCGTGTGCGATCTTGGCGCGACGCCCTGCTCGCAGATCCACATGTACGCAACACGAGTCCGGACGAAGACACGCTGCTCGCCGCGTATGAGGGCTACCGCAAGGTGCTGACCAGAGCCGCCGAAGCCGGCATAGAAGTCCCTGTAGCCAAGGGCGACTGAGCGGAGCGGACGAAGGGACTCCCGAGACCACCTGCCGGCGAAGCGTTTCCGAGCGCCAGCGAGGAAAGGCGGTTAGTGACGAGCCCGCCAGGGCGAGGAACCACGCGTGGGACCAGGACGATGTTTCGGCCTCAGCCGAAACTCGCAAGCAACACGAAGTGTTGCCGTGGACCGTACTGGACTCGAACCAGTGACCTCTCGCGTGTGAAGCGAACGCTCTAGCCAGCTGAGCTAACGGTCCTCGTGGCGCACGATCATAACGGCTCCTCGTGAACAATCACGTGGAGGACCTACGCCGAATGAGCCGATCGCCTCAGGAATCAGACCCCTCTGCCTTCTATTCTGCATACCAACACGGCAAGCGAAGCCGGTGGCGAATGTACTTGAAGTTGGAGCGACACAACCAAGGGAATCCAGAGCGGGAAGTCCCGCAGAGTCCTATGTGGCAAAGACGAACCGTCGAGGCGATCGGCCCATTTTCGACCGTCGGTGCGTGCCCAAGGCGGGTGAAAACAGGTTTCGTTGTGCTGTCGAGCCAGCCCCTCCTCCCGGTGGGCTGGCTCTCACCCGTTCTACGGCAGTCGTTTCGCTCCGCTCGACCGTCTGGGCCGTCCAGGCTCGGACTCCCCGTCTAGCTCACCATCTCCACGCACCACAACACACCGGCGCGGTCACCACCGAACGCGACGCTGAGCGCGGGACAGAAATCGGCACGGTTCACCTCCGACACGATGCGGCCATTGCCAGCGTCACAGCTCGATGCGACAGCACCCTCCGAATCGACCAGAACACAGCGCTCAGGTCCCTCCTCATCCCCGCCGCGACCGCTTCCACCCGCCACTGCGGTGACGATCAGCAGTCCCAATAACACCATCCCGAGCAGCAGCGCAGGGCCGACACGCAACAACATCGCAATCCCCGGTGGGACCAAGACGCCATCGTCGTCAGCGTGCTCAAATTCTGAATCGAGATCGTCGACGTCGACGCTGGTCGGGGGTGGCTCGAGGCTCTCGTCGTAGCTTCGACGCCGAGCCGGGTCCTTGAGGACCTGCCAGGCTTCGTTGACCCGACGTAGGTCCGACTCGTAACGCTCGGCCTCACTTGGCGGTCGACCGCTATTCGCGTCCGGATGCAGCCTGCGCGCACATCGCAGATATGCCTCACGAACCTCTGCGGGCGACACATCGCGCGGCACTCCCAAGATGTCGTAGTAAGTGGGCCCAGCCACTCAGACCGCCGACATGGAATCGAGCAGGGCAACGACCTCTTCGAGCTGTGCGACCCTGCTCGCCTTGACTAGCACAGCCGAGGATGCATCGAGTGCCCCGAGTCGGTCGACCGCCTCGCGCGGCGAGGTGACCGATTCAACCCCGTATGCATCGCTGCGATATGCGACGACCTCAATGCCGAGCGACCCCGCATAACGCGCCACCTCGATGTGTTCGTCGATGCCTCCGTCGGCCAACTCGGCCATCGTGCCCAGCACGGCAATGCGACGACCGTCGATGCCGACGTCGAGTTCGGCGAGGCCATCGAGCGCGGCTCTCATCGACATGGGGTTGGCGTTGTAGGAGTCGTCGATCAAAGTCGCTCCGCCCGAAAGTGTGCGGACGTCCATTCGCTGAGGGCTCATCTGTGCACCTGTAAGCGCGTCGGCAGCTGCCTCGATCGCGGTGCCGGTCCAGCCGGCGACACAGAGAGCGGCGAGCGCGTTGGAGATGTTGTGGCGGCCCCTGGCCGCAAGTTCAACGCTGACCGATCCCCAAGGTGTGTGGGCCACGAAGCTGGCCGACAACGGTGAATGAGAGTTGCCCATCACGACCTCGGTGGCCCGGACGTCGCCGCCTTCACCGAAAGTCAACGTCTCCGCGGTGGTCCGACGTCTCATGGCGAGCACCTCGGGTTGCTCTGCGTTGAGAACCGAGAGCCCGTCGGGTGGCAGACACTCGATGAGCTCTCCCTTGGCCTCGATCACAGCGGCGATCGATCCGAAGACCTCCGTGTGCGCGGCACCGACCATGGTGATGACACCGATCGAAGGTCGCGCCAAGTCACACAGCGAGGCGATGTGCCCGGCATCTCGTGCACCCATTTCCAGAATCAACAAGTCCGTATCGCCGGGCGAGTTGATCAGGGTCAGCGGCACCCCAATCTCATTGTTGAAGGATCGCGGGTTCGCAAACACGGCCCTGCCCGGACCGCACGCTGCGATCATCAGGTCCTTGGTGGTGGTCTTGCCGACCGATCCGGTGATCCCCACGACCGTTGCCTTGGTCCGCCAGCGACAGGCTGCACCCAGGCGAGTCAGCGCCACCGCAGTGTCTTCGACCTCGATGCACGAAAGGTCTTCGGCGCCAGCGACGACACCGCTAGAGCTGAGATAGGCGGCGGCGCCAGCCGCGGCGGCGGCGGCCACGAACTCGTGACCATCTCGCTTGGCGACGAGTGGAACAAACAATTGCCCTGGCGCGATCTCACGACTGTCCTGGCTCGCCCCGTCGATCGTCGCTGACCCGTCGATTCCGGGCGCAAGGACCGCGGTGCCACCGACGGCGGCTGCAATGTCATCGATCTCAAGGCGCACGCGGCGAGCCTAGTTGAGTCATTGGAAGCTCAGACCGCGCAAGGCACCCGGTCGGCGATCGAGGAACGGGGGTCGAGCCCACACGTGGCACAGCACAGACGCTCACCTATTGGCGCGATCGCCCAGACTCAACTCGGTAACCTCGCGACATGCCACCGCACGACCAACGGATCCAGCTCTACGTCCTGTTCGGAGGGCGTAGCGCCGAACACGATGTGAGCTGCGTTACCGCTCGCCATGTAGTCGAGGCGGTCGACCGCTCCCGTTATGACGTGACACCGGTGGGGATCACTCGCGACGGTGCCTTCGTACTCGCTGAGGGCGCTGTCGAGTTGATGGCCCAAGCTGCAGAATTGCCGGCGCAACTCTCGGCGAGTGGTCCGAGTTTCGATCTATTACCTCGCGCCCAGGCCGACGACGGTCAGGTCGTCGTGCTGCCTTTGCTCCATGGGCCGCTGGGCGAGGACGGAGCTGCTCAAGGACTTCTCGAGATGGCTGGGGTTCCCTATGTCGGTGCCGGCGTGTTGGGCAGTGCCCTGGCAATGGACAAGGCCAAGGCCAAGCAGCTCCTGGGACTACTCGGTGTGCCCCAGGCGAAGTTCTTGGCTATGCGAGATACTCAGATCGACTCGCGGAGCCTGGACCGTGTGGTCGAGCACCTCGGATTCCCTATCTTCGTGAAGCCGGCCAATATGGGATCGTCGATCGGCGTGAGCAAGGCACATGACCGAGACGAACTGAGCGCCGCGGTCACAGAGGCTGCCAGCTTTGATCGCTGGGTGGTCTTTGAGGAGACGATAGTCGGGCGTGAGATCGAGATCGCTTCCCTGGGCAATGACACGATCGAGTATTCGGTGCCCGGTGAGGTGCGGCCCGGAAATGAGTTCTACGACTACGAGGACAAGTATGTCGATGGCAACGCCGAGATCATCATCCCGGCCGAACTCGAACCCACCACCCTCGCCGAGATCCTCCGCATCAGCGACATAGCCATCGAGGCCTTGCGCGTGGAGGGCATGGCGAGGGTTGATTTTCTGGTCGAGACAAACGCTGACGGCAGCGAAGGTCGGGTCCTGTTGAACGAGGTCAATACGATTCCAGGCTTCACACCGATCTCGCAATTCCCACGACTATGGGCCGCCTCAGGTGTCTCGTATTCGGATTTGATCGATCGGCTGGTCGACCTCGCTATCGAGCGCCACAAGATGTCCCCTCACCGAACCGACAGAAACTGATCTCGGTGCTCGCGCGCACGGTGTCAGACACCGAGCGATCAGGCTTGTCCAAGCGCGCTGTGCGCTCGGTGTCTGACACCGAGCGCCCTCATCGAACCGAGCGCCGATCGAGTTCAGAACCGACGAGGGCCAGGTGGAGGAACCTGAGTAGTTCGCGACGGCGGAGCACTAGCGATCGCATGGTCGGCTCGATCCCCAACGCACGCAGCACCTCCACCTCGGTCGCTACACCGATGACGGTGGAGTAGGCACTTAGCAACAGGAGGTTCGGGTCACATGGCAACAGGCGTCCCTCGAGCATCTCCGCCTCGAGAAATGTTCGCGCACGCTCGACGAGCGGGTCGAACTGCTCGACGAAGGTGGTAGCCAACATCGAACCCGGCCTGGAGAGTTCGCGCACCAGCCCCATCAACTCTGGTTGACGCAAGGTCAGACGGAACACGGCGTGCACAAGGGCCTCGACACGACCCCACCCCTCGGGTGCTGTCTCGAGTGCCGCTTCGAGATGGGAGCGAACCGTGCAGGCCGCATCGAGGACGACGGCGCGCACCAATCCGTCCTTCGAAGCGAAGTAATAGAGAATCGTCTGCTTGGCGATTCCGACGTCCGCAGCGAGCGCGTCGAGCGAGATTGCGTCGACACCCCGCGTCCCAAACGACAGGAGTGCGGCATCGAGTACTCGCGTCTTGGTCGTCGGGTTCGAGTCCATCCTCGTGTCTCTCCTTCGAATTTTTGCGCACAATCTGGTTCACCTGTCTACCAAATGGTAGAGAGAAGGGGTGATTAGTGCCTCACTCTCCGGAAAACGCATCGCGATCACCGGATCCACCGGATTTCTTGGGACAGCTCTCGTCGAGCGCCTCCTGCGCTGCGTGCCGGATTGCGAACTCGTATTGATCGTTCGACCGGGTCGGCGCGGCGCACGCCGACGCGTCGAACGCGACATCTTGCGAAATGACGCCTTCGATCGCCTGCGCTCCGAATTAGGTGACGAATTCGATGAGCAGCTCGGCGACCGAATCCATGCGATAGCGGGCGATGTCGGCGAAGAGGGCGTCGGGTTGGATCCCGCAGGGCGGGCACTGCTCGCGAGCTGTGACATCGTCATCCACTCCGCTGCGGTGGTTTCGTTCGACAGTCCGCTCGATCGAGCCGTTGAGGTAAACCTGTTGGGACCGGTGCGCGTGGCGCGCACGTTGAACGATCTCGGGGTATCACCGCACCTGGTAGCCGTGTCGACCTGTTATGTCGCCGGCAGCCGCCGCGGCAACGCCCCAGAACTCCCTATTGCCGATTCACCGTTCTTCGTCGGAGTCGACTGGACCCAAGAGGTCGACGCCGCACGACGCGCGCGCCATGAGAGCGAAGATCGCTCCCGTCGACCCGAACAGCTCGACGAGTTTCGGGCCCTTGCCCGACGAGAGCTTGGTGCCGCGGGCACCCCAGCTTTGGCCGACAAGACCGAGACGCTGCGACGACGTTGGGTCGATGACACGATGGCAGAGGCTGGCCGCTCCCGTGCGCGTTCGTTGGGGTTCCCCGACTCCTACGCCTACACCAAGGCCCTCGGCGAGGGCGCTTTGTTGTCCGAGGCGGGCGATCTACCCGTCTCGATCGTGCGTCCGTCGATCATCGAATCCGCGCTCGTAGAGCCGTCCCCCGGCTGGATCCGCGGATTCCGCATGGCCGAACCGGTCATCCTCTCCTATGCGCGCGGACTGCTCAGCGAATTCCCAGGCGTTCCCGAAGGTGTTGTCGACGTCATTCCGGTAGACCATGTCGTCGCCGCGATCTGTGCTGTGGCAGCACGGGGCCCATTGGTTGATGATCGCTCCGGTGGCGCGGACATCGTGCAGGTCGCGTCGGGCTCGGTCAACCCTCTTCGCTACGGACACCTCGTCGACCTCGCACAGGAATGGTTTTCGAAGAATCCGCTCTACGACGAGCGCGGTCAACCCATCGGCGTGCCCGAATGGCGGTTCCCCGGTCGGGGCAGGGTGCAGCGGCAGCTCACGCAAGGAAAAGCGATCGTCAGCTACTCCGAAAAGGTCCTTCACTTCCTTCCCTTGCGCGGTCGCCAGACCGAACTGTCGATAAAGCTCGAGGACAGCAAGGAACAACTCGAGCGGGCGAGTGGTTATGTCGAGCTGTACGGCGCCTATGCCGAATGCGAGGCGATCTACGGCATCGATCGGCTATTGGAACTCTGGGAATCGCTCGACGACGACGACCGGAACGAGTTCGCGTTCGATCCCCGCGTCATCGATTGGCGACGCTATACCCATGACAACCATCTCCCCTCGGTGGTCAAGGCCGGGCGCGCACGCACCACACCAAACGTGGGTCGGTCGGCAACACGCT
>JADFOM010000260.1 GCA_022562835.1 Acidobacteriota bacterium
TGACTTCATCCGCACGACCGAGCCTCGTCACCACCTCGCCGTGCAGACGCTGATGCAAACGATCTACGACAACGGCTACATCACAAAAGGGACCTATGAGGGTCTCTACTGCGTGTCCTGTGAGGCTTACTACACCGTTGACGAACTCGACGAAGGCAACTGCCGCATCCACGGAAAACCTGTCGAGGCGATGAGTGAGGACAACTATTTCTTCGCTCTGTCACAGTTTGAGGGTCCCCTCCTAGAGCACTATGAGTCCAACCCGGAGTCGATCCAGCCCGACGGCTATCGCAACGAGGTGCTCGGCCTGCTTCGTCAAGGGCTTGACGACGTGTCCATCTCGCGCACATCGATCGACTGGGGAGTCCCGGTGCCATGGGACGACGGTCATGTCTTTTACGTCTGGTACGACGCGTTGATCAACTATGCGACCGCGATTGGCTATGGATCGGATCCGGAACGGTTCGCCGAGTGGTGGCCCGCGACCACCCACTTCATAGGTAAGGACATCATCCGGTTCCACGCGGTCTACTGGCCCGCGATGTTGCTCGCCGCCGGCATCGAACCACTGCCCAAACTGCGAGTGCACGGCTTCTTGCTGCTCGGCGGAGAAAAGATGTCAAAGTCGAAAGCCAACAACATCGCTCCGGGCGACCTGGTGTTGGGTAGCGATGACTACTCCGCGTTCGGCGTTGACGGTTTCCGCTACCACATGCTGCGTGATGTGTCGTTCGGGCCCGACAGCGACTTCTCCTACGAAGGTATGTTGTCGCGCTACAACAGCGACCTCGCCAACCAGTACGGCAACCTCGTCCAACGGGTGATCACGGTCGTGAACAAGCAGTGTGGTGGGATCGGCCCGGCGCCGAACACCAACAGTCCCTTGACCGCAGCGGCTGAGAAAGCGGTGACAGAAGCGTCAGCGGCGTGGGCACGAACCCAACCGTCGGTCGCGCTCGAGGCCACCTGGCGACTCATCCACGAAACCAACGACTATCTCCAACAGCAGGAGCCGTGGAAGATGGAGCCGGGTCCCGCGCTCGACAGGGTGATGGGCGACGCGCTCGAGGCGGTGCGAATCGTGTCCGTTCTCGCTTCGCCTGCGCTCATCGAAGCCGCACAGTTTGCTTGGACGCGGATTGGTCTGGAGGGTGCGGTGACCGATCAAAGAGTTCCGGCCGATGTCGCTTGGGGTGGATATCCGGGTGGGCTGACAGTTGTGGCTGGCGAGCCGCTCTTTCCGCGCCTGAAGGCCTGAGCGATGTGGATCGACAGCCATTGCCATATCCCCGCTGGTGACGAGGGCGACGCAGCTGTCGTCGAGGCAGTTGAATCTGGTGTCGACAAGATGGTCGATGTCGGCTGTGACCTCGAGACCTCACTCAAGGCGATAGATAACGCGCGGCGTCACAAAGAGGTTTCGGCAACCGTTGGCGTACATCCGCATGAGGCCGCGGGCGGTATTGCCGGCATAGAGGATCTCATCGCTACCGAAGGTGTCGTCGCGATCGGCGAGGCTGGACTCGACTACTTCTATGAACATTCGCCCCGAGCTGCTCAGGCCGACGTATTTGTCGAACAGATTTCGATGGCGCATCGCTATGACCTCCCGCTGGTGATTCACACGCGCGACGCGTGGGCCGACACGTTCGCATTGCTCGGTGAGCATCGTTGGCCACGTCGAACGATCTTGCATTGCTTCACCGGTGGGGTGGCCGAAGCCGAACACTGTCTTGAGCATGGAGCCACGCTTTCGTTCAGCGGAATAGTGACGTTCCCGAATGCGGCAGACGTGGCTGCCGCGGCAACGGCGTGTCCGCTCGAGCGGCTGCTCGTGGAGACCGACTCGCCGTACCTTGCGCCCGTTCCTCATCGCGGCAAGAGGAACCGACCTGCATGGGTTTGTGACGTCGGTGCGAAGATCGCAACATTGCACGGCGTCGACGTAGTCACTGTCGCAGCTGTGACATCTGCCACTGCGCAGGAGTTGTACTCGCTCCCCGAGGTATGACAACGCGCTGCTCGCGGGTGTAACAGCTGCTTCGTACAAACCGCTTGCATGCTAGAGATCCCTGTAATAGCAGGGTCTGGGGCCCGCTCCGGCGGTTGAGCTGTGTCGGAGCAATGTTCAGACTTGCGGATTCGTGTTCGCTGCGACCGGTGGCCGAGGAGTGATGGCGGCTCGGAGTGGATCCGCCCACGTACCCGTCGTGTTGCATTTATGTTACGACGCTCCTACCTTCTTGCCCACGGAGGTAGGGGCGCTCAGACGCGTGCGCCCGCAACTATGGATACGTCAAAGTTTCACCGTTACAGACCTAGACATCTCAGCAAACCCAAGCGCAGGCTGACCCGCACGGCGGCGTTCACCATTGTTGCCACGCTCGGCGTGGCCGTCTTGTCCGCTTCAACCCTCGGCGGCGCAAACGCAACGGACCGCGAAGTCCTTGCCGTTGCTGCACCCGCTCCAACCGCCACCTCGGTGGTCGAATCCCAGCAAGACTCCATTCTCTCGATCGCTTGGCTGCCAGAAGACAGTGCAGCAGAAATTGCCATGATGGGCGACTTCGTAGAAGCGAAGCCCACAAAGGCCGAGGTGAAGGCCCAGCGCAAGAAGAAGCGCCAGCAGGCAGAATTCGAAAAGGTGATAGAGCTCGCTCTGATCGCCGCAGCGGAGACGCAGGCAGAGGTAGAGGCGCCTCCGGTGACCCAGCCAATCGTCGCGCCGGCGGTGGCTCCCACTACGACGGCTGCACCGACTACGACGGCTGCTCCGACCACGACAGCGCCGCCACCTGAGCCGGCACCGACCGTCGCTCCGCCAGCGTCAGGCGGTCCGACCGAAGCACAGTGGGCAGCGCTGCGTCAGTGCGAATCTACTGGCAACTATTCGGCTGTCTCATCGAACGGCCTCTACCGAGGCGCGTACCAGTTCGGCGTTGGGACATGGAACGGCCTTGCAGCCAACGTCTTCCCGAGTCTGGTCGGCGTCGATCCGGCAGCAGCGTCGCCATACAATCAAGACGCGATGGCCAAGGCGCTCTATGCGGCAAGTGGCGCTGCACCGTGGCCTCATTGCGGAGGCCACCTCTACTAAGAGACGGTTACGACCAGTAACGGCCTTTTGTCCTGCGGTTCTAGATTGGCGGGCATGACGTTGCTCGGCGCATCCACGGTTCGTCGTCTACTCGACGAAGCCGGGATTATTCCGAGCAAGGGGTTGGGCCAGAACTTTGTGATCGACCCCGGCACGATCGAGCGGATCGTGCGGATCGCAGGTGTTGGTCCAGGCGATGACGTGATCGAAGTCGGGCCAGGGCTTGGTTCCTTGACCCTCGGGCTTCTGGCCGCGGGAGCCAACGTCACTGCTGTGGAGGCTGACGAGCGGCTCGTGTCGATACTCGACCGGGAAATCGATGATCCGCTATTGCGCGTAGTACATGCCGACGCAACCGATCTCGATTGGCAGACACTTCTCGGCGACGTCGACAGCTGGACGCTTGTCGCCAACCTTCCGTACAACGTCGCGACGATGTTGCTCCTCGATCTCCTCGAGAAGGCTCCGACGATCGATTCGTTCCTGGTAATGATGCAGCGTGAACCGGCCGAACGTCTCGCAGTTTCACCCGGCGTGCGCGCCGCCTCGGGCGCGACTGTCAAACGAGCGTGGTTTGCTGACGCCCACATCGCAGGGATCATCGGTCGCGGTGTTTTCTACCCGCAACCCAACGTCGATTCGGCGTTGGTGTCCATCCGTCGGCGCCCCTCGCCCAATGCCGATCGAGAGAAGGTTTTCGCTTTGGTCGACGCGGCGTTTGGTAAACGCCGCAAGATGTTGCGACGGTCGTTGGTCGACCATGTCAACGCCGAAGCATTCGTGGCCTCAGGAATCGACCCCACAGCGCGTCCTGAAACGCTGAGCATTGACCAATGGGTGGCCCTCGCGTCCCAGTGAGCAAATTGGCTCCGTGTCAAACACGACACCGACCCGCTGGGTTACCCTGCGCGCGGTGACGGTGATTCTTGAGGCCCCTGCAAAGTTGACGATGTCGTTGCGTGTGCTCGGCGTGCGCCATGATGGTCTTCACCTGATCGAGGCCGAGATGGTGACCTTGTCGCTGCATGATCGCATCGAGCTCACCGAGGCCGCCACAAACTCGGTCGTCATCGATACGGCTAC
>JADFOM010000012.1 GCA_022562835.1 Acidobacteriota bacterium
ATGGCGGTCGGCAAGGCCGGCCAGCCGGCGGATCGTGATCGGTTAGCCATCTGGCTCGGCGACGAAAAGTGTGCCGAGGGTGGTGTCGCAGCGCCCGGCTACGACGAAGACAGAGCTACGGCTCACCTGAGTGGCGATGAGATCGCCATAGAGGTAGATGTCGGAGTTGGTGACGGATCGGCGACGATCTGGACCTGTGATCTGACTCACGGCTACATCGAGATCAATGCGGGGTACAGAACATGAGACTGGAACAACTGTGTGCAATGCGGTGTCAGACAACGTGCGCAGATTGGACTTTGTGCGAGCGCGTGCTGCGCTCGGTGTCTGACACCAGACCTATGGCGGTGCAACATCATGAGTGAATCCACACGCGGCTATGAGCCAGAGCAACGCGCGCGGGCGCTCGTCGAGGCGCTTCCGTACCTTCGCCGGTTCCGCGACGCTGTAATCGTCGTCAAATTTGGCGGTAGCGCAATGGTCGACCCGGCCCTATTGGCAGCGTTCGCCAAGGACATCGTCCTGCTGCAATCGGTCGGCCTGCGCCCGGTGGTGGTGCACGGCGGAGGACCGCAGATCGGCGAGTTGTTGGCCAAGCTCGGCAAGGACACAGAGTTCGTAGACGGACTGCGCGTTACCGATGCCGAGACCCTCGACGTCGCGCGCATGGTGCTCGTGGGCAAGATCGGCCGTGACATCGTCGGTGCGATCAACACCCAGGGCGGCGACGCGGTGGGGATGTCGGGCGAGGATGGCCGCATGATCCAGGCGTCGGCGGCGTCGGCCGAACTCGGTTTCGTGGGAGCGATCGAGCAGGTCAACCCAGGCATCGTAAGACGGTTGCTTACAGAGGACATGATCCCGGTCGTATCCAGCATCGGCTCCGATGGTGAGGGGCAGGCATACAACATAAACGCGGACACGGTCGCGGCTGCGCTGGCAGGTGCGCTCGAGGCCGAAAAGGTGATTTATCTCACCAACGTGCCAGGCCTACTGAGGAATCCCGAGGAGCCGACCTCGATTGTGGCGCGGGCATCGGTTTCCGAGTTGCACGCGATGGTCGCCGACGGCACGATCGGCGGAGGAATGATCCCAAAGATCGAGGCGTGCATCGAGGCGGTCAACGCAGGCGCGTCGAGCGCCCATCTGCTCGACGGACGCGTACATCACGTCTTGTTGCTCGAACTGTTCACCGATGCCGGTATCGGCACGATGGTCACCACCGACGGAGACACACCATGAGCCTCTCGAGTTTCGACGACGTGATCATGTCGAACTATGCCACCCCGCCTGTCACGTTCGTGCGCGGGTCTGGCAGTGAGCTGTTCGATGACACCGGCAAGCGGTACATCGACATGTTGGGCGGCCTCGCCGTCACAAGCCTCGGCCATAGCCATCCGCGCATCGCCGATGCGATCGCGCAGCAATCCAGAACGCTGCTGCACGTGTCGAACCTGTTCGGGACCGAACCCCATCTCGAAGTGGCGGAACGCCTCAACCGGCTCATCGATTCGGGACCTGGCAAAGTGCTGTTCCAGAACTCCGGCGCCGAGGCAAACGAGGGAGCGATCAAGCTCGCTCGGAAATTCAATGGTCGTGGTCGTCACGTAGTCGTGTCGGCATTTCGTTCCTTTCATGGACGGACGATGGCGACGCTCGCCGCCACCGGCCAACCCGAAAAGCATGAACCATTTCAACCGCTTCCCGAGGGGTTTCGTCACGCGCAATGGGGCGACGTCGAAGCGTTCGATGCAGCCCTCGACGAGACCGTCGGGGCGATTCTGGTCGAGCCGCTGCAGGGTGAAGGCGGAGTGAACGAGGCAGACTCCGCCTTCTTCGGGGGCCTTCGTGCGATGTGTGATGAGCGTGGGATGTTGTTGATCTTCGACGAGGTCCAGACGGGTCTGGCCAGAACCGGTGAGTGGTTTGGCTTTCAGCATTATGGAATTCAGCCCGACATCGTGACGATGGCAAAGGCCCTCGGCAATGGCGTTCCTATAGGCGCCGTATGGGCACGAGATGACGTTGCCGCGGCGTTCAAGCCAGGCGATCACGGTTCGACTTTCGGTGGTCAGCCCCTTGCAGCATCCGCCGCCCGAGAGGTCCTGAGGGTGATGGAGGAGATGGATGCGCCTGCGGTCGTACGAGAACGCGGTGAGGCCCTGCGTCGCCGTCTCGACGCGCTCGACGGGATCGAATCGATCCGGGGACTCGGCCTATTGCTCGCTGCGACATTGACCGCAGAAGTGTTGGAGCAACGGAGCGCAGCCGACGTAAATGCCGCATTGCTCGAAAACGGCGTAGTGGCGAACGCGGTCAACCCGACCTCGCTGCGCTTTGCCCCTGCCTTCACGATTTCAGACGCTGAGCTTGATGAGGTCGTGGGTATCCTCGCCCGCATCCTGGAGAACGGCTCATGAGACACTTTCTCGAAATCGATGACCTGTCGGGCGAGGAGCTCCGACGCGTGCTCGAACTTGCCGAGTCACAGAACCCCGCTCAGGTTCTGTCCGGCAAGGGCATGGCTTTGGTTTTCGAAAAGCCTTCGGCGCGCACTCGCAATTCGATGGAGATGGCGGTGCATCAACTCGGCGGGCATCCCGTCTACATCGCAGGTGATGAGATCGGCATGGGGACCCGCGAAACGATTCCGGACGTTGCTCGGACGTTGGGCTGTTATCACTCGGCGATCGGCGGTCGGGTATTTGACCACGCCACCATCGAGGGTCTCGCAGGTACCAACGCTGTGCCTGTTGTGAACCTTCTCTCCGATACCTCTCATCCGATGCAGGCACTCGCCGACGCACTGACGATCACTGCAGAGTTCGGCACTGTGTCGGGGAAGGTCATCTCATACATCGGTGACGCCAACAACGTGGCTCGATCGCTCGCAATCGTCATCGCGATGTTGGGTGGCATCTGTCGGATCGCGGCACCGCCTGGCTACGGCTTCTCCGAGGTGGACCGAGACCGCATCATGCTCAGCGGCGGGTTCGAGGAGTTCAACCGCCCCGAGGAGGCCGCAGAGGGGGCGGACGTGATCTACACCGACGTCTGGACATCGATGGGTCAGGAGGCTGAGCGTGTCGAACGCCGCAAGGCATTCGAGGGTTTCGGCTTGACCAGCTCAATGGTCGACTCGATGGCCCCGGGAGGAATCGTGTTGCATTGTCTGCCCGCTCACCGAGGCGAAGAGGTCGACGCGGAGGTAATTGATGGGCCAGCGAGTCGGGTGTGGGCGCAAGCGGAAAATCGCATGCACGCCGCTCGCGGTCTACTCATTTGGCTCCTCGGAGAGGCTGACTAGCCATGAGACGACGCACTGTTCCAGCGGCGTCTTGCCAGCCCCAAGGGCCGGGAGGTTTGAAGTGAGTCGGCGCGCAAGACAACACGAGATAGCCCGACTACTCGGAGTGCAACCGGTGTCGAGCCAAGCCCAGCTCGTGGACCTGCTCGCGCAGGAAGGGATCGAGGCGACTCAAGCCACCGTCTCACGAGACCTCGACGCTCTCGGCGCGGTCAAAGTGCGCGTCGGCGGGGGAGAGGTCATGTATGCCATCCCCGAACTCGCATCCGAACAGATCGCGCCAAGAGAGCACCTAGTTCGGGTTCTGAGTGAATGGGTGGCGCAGGTCCGTCACTCCGGCAACATAGTGGTGGTCAAAACACCGCCGGGGTCAGCCCATGTGGTCGCCTCAGCGATCGACCGATCCGGACTCGACGAGATCGTCGGAACGGTGGCGGGTGACGACAGCATTTTCGTCTTGGCGGACGAGTCATTTGGTGGTGAGGCGCTCGAAGCACTCATCGCCGACTATGCGGGACTCAGCTGAGTCACGTTGATAAGGAGAACAGTCGTGGACGATGTCAACAAGGTCGTGCTGGCCTATAGCGGGGGGCTTGACACTTCTGTGATCATCCGCTGGCTTCAGGAGACCTACGAATGCGAGATCGTGACGTTCACCGCCGACATTGGTCAAGGCGAGGAGGTCGAGCCAGCGCGAGCTAAGGCCGAAGCGATGGGCATCGAGGAGATCTACATCGACGATCTAACCGATGAGTTTGTCGCGGATTACGTCTTTCCCATGTTCCGGGCAAATACGATCTACGAGGGCGAATATCTGCTCGGCACTTCGATCGCGCGGCCGCTCATCGCTAAGCGTCTCGTTGAGATCGCCCGGGAGACCGGCGCTGACGCGATCAGTCACGGTGCTACCGGAAAAGGTAATGACCAGGTGCGTTTCGAGCTCGGTGCCTACGCTCTCGAGCCCGGCATTCGTGTCATCGCGCCATGGCGTGAGTGGGATCTGACGAGTCGAGAGACGCTGATGGCATACGCGGCGGATCACGGCATCCCCGTCGAAATGAAACGCGGCAAGTCGTCGCCCTTCTCTATGGACGCGAACCTGTTGCACATTTCCTATGAGGGTGGCCCGCTCGAGGATCCTTGGATCGAACCTCCGTCGGAGATGTGGCGCTGGTCGGTTAGCCCAGAACAGGCGCCAGACGAGGTCACCTACCTAGAGCTCAACTATGAGGGCGGTGACATCGTGGCGATCGACGGGGAGCGGATGTCGCCGGCGTCGGTTTTGGCAGAACTGAACCGCATCGGCGGGGCCAACGGCATAGGACGGATCGACATTGTGGAGAACCGCTACGTCGGGATGAAGAGTCGGGGAGCATACGAGACACCGGGCGGCACGATCATGATGCGAGCCCATCGCGCGATCGAGTCCCTAACCCTCGACCGCGAGGTCGCTCACCTCAAAGACGAGCTAATGCCGCGGTACGCAGAACTGATCTACAACGGCTACTGGTGGAGCCCTGAGCGCGAGATGCTGCAACAAGCGATCGACTGGTCACAACAACACGTCAACGGTGATGTCCGACTGCGCCTCTACAAAGGCAATGTCGAGGTTGCGGGGCGCCGCAGCGACGAGTCTCTATTCGACGAACGCATAGCAACGTTCGAGGAAGACGAAGGAGCGTACGATCAGACCGACGCCGAGGGTTTCATAAAGCTCAACGCACTGCGTCTTCGCACGCTTGCATCTCGCCATGGCGGAGGAAAATGAACCAGAAGCAGGGGCCCAAGGACGCCAAGCAACTCTGGCGCGGACGCTTCGAGGGCGCGCCGGCCGATGCGTTAGCAGCACTCAACGACAGCCTCTCGTTCGATCGGCGAATGTTTCGTGAAGACATAGAGGGATCGCGGGCTCACGTGCGGATGCTCGAGGGCGTCGGCCTTCTCGACGGCGACGAGCTCTCAGCGATTCTCACCGCACTCGACAGCACCGAGACCGAACTTGCCGACGGGACCTTCGAGTTCGTTGCGAGCGACGAGGACATCCACACAGCGGTTGAACGTCGCGTGACCGAGTTGGCTGGCGACGCGGGTGCCAAACTTCACACCGGGCGTAGTCGCAACGACCAGGTTGCTACCGACCTTCGCCTGTGGCTTCGCGCTGAACTCGCATCCGTCTCCGGCAGGGTTCTCGACCTTCAAGAGGCGTTGCTGCGTCGCGCGGTTGAAGCGGGCGATGTCTACTTGCCTGGCTATACACATCTCCAACAGGCCCAACCGGTGCTGTTGGCCCATCACCTCATGGCACACGGCTGGGCCCTGTGCCGTGACATAGACCGGATTTTTGAGGCCAAGGTACGGGCAAATGTCTCACCCCTCGGCGCAGGTGCTCTAGCCGGTTCTTCTCTACCGATCGATCCCCACTCCGTCGCTGATGCGCTCGGGTTCGATGCTGTGTTCGACAACAGTCTTGACGCGGTCAGTGACCGGGACTTCGTTGCCGATGCGCTCTACGCGTTGACCATGCTCGGCGTACATCTGTCTCGGCTCGGCGAGGAGCTTGTGTTGTGGGCGAGCGCCGAGTTTGGATTCGTTTCGCTCGACGATGCGTTCTCGACCGGCTCTTCGATGTTGCCGCAGAAGAAGAATCCTGACATCGCAGAGCTAGCACGCGGCAAATCCGGTCGCCTCATCGGTCATCTGACCGGGCTGCTCGCAACTCTCAAGGGTCTGCCACTGGCCTACAACAAGGATCTTCAGGAAGACAAGGAACCATTATTCGATGCATGTGACACGTCCACACTGGTGTTGAGTGCAATGACTGGCATGGTCGACACCATCACGTTCAACGCCGCCACGATGCAGGAGGCGGCAGACTCGCAGTACGCCGCTGCGGTCGACCTAGCCGAGTACCTCGTCTGCCAAGGAGTGCCATTTCGTCAAGCGCACGCAGTGGTTGGTGATCTGGTCAGGCGGTCGCTCGATGGGGAGGGCGAGTTAGCCGATCTAGTGGTGGGTAGCGATGCGTTCGACGAAGGCGCAGTCGCGTTGCTGGAACCAGGAGCGGCCGTCGCCAACCGGCGCACCGCCGGAGGAGCCGGACCCGCTGCGGTAGCAGTGCAGCTCGAGGCTTTTGCGGATCAGTTGGCTGCCGATCGTGCACGTGGCTGAGCTACCGCGACCCTTTTTCGCTCGCTCCGCGCTCGAGGTAGCCCCGGAACTACTCAACAAGGTGTTGGTCGCGGACGGCGAGGTAGCGGGGCGGATCATTGAGGTTGAGGCGTATGAAGGCACGGATGATCCGGCGAGCCACGGCTTTAACGGTCGAACCGAGCGCAATGCTGTGATGTTTGGCGAGCCCGGCCACCTCTACGTGTATTTCATTTACGGAATGCACTGGTGTGCCAACGTGGTCTGCGGCGAGGACGGGGTCTGTTCAGCCGTACTCATCCGCGGTCTCCTGCCCGTACGCGGCCTTGACCTGATGCGTGAGCGAAGGGGCATTCATCACCCCGACGGTGCGTTGTGTGATGGTCCGGCAAAGCTATGTCAGGCGTTGGCGATCGACACGACCGACGACGGCGCCGACATCTGCGGGGGGAGGATTCGTATAGTCGACGATGAAATCGCGGCCCCGCCGCGTCCGTTGACAACGCAGCGGATCGGGATTTCGAACGCCACCGAGAAGCCGTGGCGGTTCCTTGCCGACACGACGGTGATCAACTCATGATCGATCTCGAGCCGGTTGTTGAACCTCGCGTCGCGCCCGGCGACATGGCGCTAGCGACACAACAAATCCGTCGTTGTGTGGGGCCTAGCGAGTTCGCTGCTCGGTTCGAGGATCTGATAGTGGATGGCTCTGCTGCGCTCAATCGCACCCACAGGCCGGGGCATCTCACCGGATCAGCGTTCGTCGTGAGCGCCGACCGAACACGGTGCCTGATGATGTTTCACACGAAGCTGCAGCGATGGCTTCAGCCGGGCGGTCACGCCGACGGCGATGGCAATCTTGCGAATGTTGCTCTGCGGGAAGCCTCTGAGGAGACCGGCATTGACGGTCTACAGGTATTTGAGCCGGCGATCGATCTCGATGTTCACGAGGTCGATCCGCCGGCGGAGGATTCACATCTGCACTTCGATGTCCGATTTCTGGTCTTGGCTTTGCCCGATGTGGTGCTCGTCGGCAATCACGAGTCAGAAGCACTGCGGTGGGTGGCATTCGATGATCTAGCAGAGCTCGGCGTCGATGATGGACTGCTTCGCATGGTTCGCGTATCGCGAGGGGCACTCCGACAGCTCCGCTGAGCGACTGAGATCGAGCGCAAGGGTCTCGGCGTTTGGCCACACCTACGACGACATTTTTGCGGTGGGCGTCGAGCAGCTAGGTTGCATTTCATGAGCGATGGCGATCAATCCTCGACGTGGATGATCGGGTCGGTGCAGCTTCAGCGGGTGCCATACTTCGATGTCCTACTCGACGCTGCCAGCATTGATCTGGACGGAGTGACCGCATCGGTGGATTGGGCCGGGCCATGGTCCAACAACGGGCAGCCCCTGGTCGGTCAGGCGTTCTGGATTGTACGGAGCAGTCATCAAACGATAGTGATCGACCCGTGTGGTGCAAGCGATCCTTTTCTGCGGACCGGGCCAGAAGCGGTCGACCACCAAATCGCGGCATTCGATCTACTGCGCGCAGCGTCGTGTGAGCCCGCAGATGTAGACCAGGTTGTCCTTACACATCTCGATGGCATTGGCATGGTCGCCCTTGCTGATGGCGCACCAGCCGGAACAGAGACCTGGTCGCCGGCATTTCCAGATGCAGAAGTTGTCATCTCACAAGACGAATATGACTTCGTCGCCACAGGCCCTGCAGATCTGATGGGCGCTGACGCCTTTGCCCAGTTGGACGCACGCGGTGTCGTTCGTCCCGTGCTGACACCCCACGAGATCGCTGATGGCGTAACCCTCCGCCAAACCGGAGCGCACAGTCCCGGTCACTGTTGCATAGATATCGAGTCGGAGGGAGAGCGAGCCGTTCTCCTCGGGCATCTCGCTATCAGCCCGCTTCATGCGGCTGTCGGCGCGTCCACGAACCACGTAGACCGTGCTGGAGCGTGGACCGCTCTGGCAGCTGATCTAAACCGGGCCGCGGGAGATGGTGCTCTAGTAGCGGGTTCGTTGTGGCCTTATCCCGGTGCTGCGCGTGTTACCGCGATAGATCCGCTCGTGCTCGTCCCGCTTCCAGGTCACGTCCGGGACCGATAGTCGGATAGGTCTGAGTTTTGACCTGGTACAAGGCCGGTCAGGACTGGTCGGTGCTGTTGGCAAGCGCGGCGAACTCGTCGGCGATGAGTCTCGAAGCGCTCGAGAGTCGCCCCTTGCGCCATTGTGTCCAGGGGAATACCGGATCCCACCGAGCGAGTCGGTCTGCGCTGAGGGTTGCGAAGATGATCTCTTCGAGTTCACCTGCCTGTGCCAGCACTTCTCCGAACCGTGGGAACGCAGGGCCGGTGATCAGGCTGTGGCCAGCGAAGACCCCAGCGCGACGCGACGTCGTCAATTCAGATCCTGCGTAGACGTCTGGGTTTCCCACCCCGCCGGTCGAATTGCTCACAACCGTGTAGACGAGGTTCTCGGCAGCGCGAGCAACCGCTACAGCGGTCATTGTGTCGGGGCGACCCGGGGCGACATAGGAGCCCGCGCAGTTGACGATTATCTGTGCGCCCTTCAGCGCCAACAGTCGAGTCAGTTCGGGGTTGAACCAGAAGTCGTAGCAGATCTGGACACCAATCGTCCCAAAGCGCGTCTCGAACACGGGCAACGTGGTCCCCGGCGTGCAGGTGATGCCCTCGGTCGCCCAGGGCAGAGTACCGAGGTGCACCTTGTGGTAACTGCCCAGCACGCCGTCTGGACCGATCACGGCGGCTGACTTGTAAAGTCGCGTCGGGTCGTCCTGGTCCTTCTCGATCATTCCGAAGCACACGTAGAGGTCGTATTGTCGTGCCACCAGTTCGACTGCGTCGGTTGTCGGCCCGGGTATTGTTTCGCTGGTTGCGAGGTGGGCCGGGCAAGGACCACCGACCTCGGCACAGGTGCAGTTCGGTGGCCCCGGAATCGATTCCTCGGGGAACACGACGAGATCTGCACCCTGTTCTCCCGCTTCTCGAGTGTTCGCGAGCAGCTTGTCGAGAGTTGCTTCTTTGTCTCCGGGCACACCCCGGAAGTTGACCGCTGCAACGGTGCAGGTCTCGAGTTGTCGGCTGGTGGGTGCTGTTGACATGAGCGATCTCCCTGGTCAGCTCAATTCTGTCACGCAGCTTGCACGAATCAGCAATGCGCTTGCGTTCTGCGTATGAGCGTTGTTGGGGGAGTGCGGGTGCGGCTTTGCCGTGCCGGACGGTTTGCGCTTGCGTTCTGCGCATGAGCGACGCCGAAGGCGCCCGCGATGTTGTGAGCATCAGCGAGCAACTCGAAGAAACCCGAAGGGTTCCCCCGAACTCGCAGCGATAATCAGACGTCGCCTGGTACTTCACATGATGCCATGTCATTGACTCTCGCGAAGTTACCGATGCGATCGTCGATCGGTACTCCGTCCACGATGGTGAGAAGGAACCGCAGGTCATCGCCGACCGATTGAGCTATCAGTCGTTCCACATAGGTGTTGCGATCGTCTATGTAGCCGTGCCAGTCCTTTAACCACAGAGTGATGACGGCGCCGTCTTCGTCGTCGGGCTTGGCGAGCGCTTCTAGTTCGGCGACCATCGCTGCCGTTATCTGGGTGCCCGAGACGACATCGGCGGCGCGCTGATCGGCCGACTCGACGAGATGGGCGGCCGGGAGTCCGTCGATCTCATCCCCGTAGCGAGCGCACGCTTCTTCAGCGGCCTCGGGGAAGGCCCTATCCTCGAGTCGGTCGGCGTTGCCGCGTGGCGCTAGCGGCCCGAGCGCCCACATCCAAAAGAGTGCGCTGGTGAGTGTGAACACGATGAGAGCGACGCGGCCGATGCTGAGGTTTCGGTACCACGGACTGGACTCGGCTTGTACATCCATATCATCGGACAACTCAGCCACCTCCTGTGACGGGTGGCTTCGCCGTATTCTTGGGTTTCTTGGTGGTAGAGGTAGGTGGTGTCGTCGACGGAATCGCTGACGTCGTCGTAGGCGGTTCGGTCACTGTTGGCGGCGGCTCGGTCCCGTCGGGGTTGTACTTGAGTCGCACCCGAGTGCCCCGCTCGACGACCTTGCCGGCATTCGGCTCCTGTTGCCAGACTCGGCCAGGGTTGGAACCCGCGCGGGTGCCCGGTTCCTGTTCGGCCACGGCGTTGACGCGGAGCCCGAGGCCACGGGCCCGAGAAGTGGCTTCGCCGATCGTGAGACCCGACAACGTCGGGACCTCGATGCGGTCATCGTTCGCCGCTGCGATCTCGAGCGTCACGGTCGAACCGCCGGGAACGGACGCACCACCGGCAGGGGATTGCGTGATCACGGTGCCCGGTTTGAACTCGTTGCTCTCGATCTCGACGGTTAGAACCCTCAGTGCCGTTCCGCTCAACAGCTCCATTGCTTCAGAAAGCGTAAGACCTTCGACAGATGGGACCCTGACAGACGATGGGAGAACCGGTTCGGTGGTTGATGTCGAACTCGAGGGCGGAGGCGGGAATGGCAGGATCGGGAGGTCGGCATGGCCGATGTTCATGATCTCGCGCCAGATCCGCGCCGGAAAGGAGCCCCCATAGACACGTTCGGAGGTCAGCGGCGGCACCATTGGAATTACGTTCTCGGCGAACCCCACCCAAACCGCTGTCGCGAGTTGCGGGGTATAGCCGATGAACGTGGCGTCACCGAAGTTCTGGGCCGTACCGGTCTTGCCGGCTGCGGGACGTCCGCCGTCGAGCTGTGCCGCGGTGCCCGTGCCACCGGTGATCACGCCTTCGAGGACCCAGCTCAACTGAGCGGCGTCGTCTGACCCCATCACCGGCTGGGGCTGTGGCACGTATTCGTAGAGAATTGTGCCGTCGGAGTTCGTGATTTCGGTTACGAAGGCTGGCTCGATGTTGAAGCCTGCATTGGAGAACGTCGAGTAGACAGAGGCCATCTCCAACATCGTGACGTTCTCACTTCCGAGCACGGCTGCGGGCACGGGTTGAAGTACGCGGCTGAGGCCAAGTTCGTCGGCGTGTTCGGCGTACCGCTGCGGTCCGATGTCGAGCATGAGCTGCGCGAAGACGGTGTTGTAGGAACTCTGGGTTCCCTTGATCAGAGAAACAGTTGCCCCGCTGCCGCCGCCTTTCACCTTCCACGGCCCACCCGGTCCGATGTCGAGCGTGATCGACGAAGGGGCCTTGTATGTGTCGGTGACCGAGCCACCGTCGGCAAGGTAGGTCGCCAGCGCGATCGGTTTCATCGATGATCCCGCCTGACGACCCGACCCCGTTGCGAGGTTTACTCGGGCGAAATCGTCGTCGCCGAAGAAGTTGCGTCCTCCGACCATGACGAGAACCTCGCCGGTCGACGGGTCCATCGTCACAGCTGCCCCGTCGGGGCCAGCAGGGTCCGCCAACGCACCTTCGGGGCCATAGATCGCGCCTTGGGCTGCAAGTTGAAGTTCGCTATCGATCGTCGTCGTGATGTGCAGACCCCCCTGGAACAGGAGTCGCTCACGTTCCTCGCGGGTTTCGCCAAAGTCGGGGTTGTCGAGGAACCAGTTCTTGACCTCCTCGACGAAGTGAGCCATGTGCGCTGGCGCCCCGAAGAACGATGACTCCTCTTCAACGTCGGGCAGGACCAAGCCAAGCACAGTCTTTTCGACGGCGTCGTCGAACTCGGCTTCGGTGATGTAGTCGTTGGCCAGCATGCGGTCGAGCACGAGACGGCGACGTTTCTCGGAGTCTTCTGGGAAGTCATACGGGTTGAATCCGCTCGGCCGCTGGATGAGTCCAGCGATCAACGCCGCCTCTGGCAAGGTGATGTCCTCGACGTCCTTGCCGAAGTATTCCTGCGAGGCCGCCTGTACCCCATAGGCGTTGCTGCCGAAGAAGATCGTGTTCAGGTACTGCTCGAGGATGAAGTCCTTGGAGAACTGATCTTCGAACTGTCGTGCGAAGTTGATTTCTTGGACCTTGCACCAGACCGTGCGGGTCGGCGTGCCGTCATCGTCTTGACATTCGGTGAGGTCTTGCGCGAAGCCATTCTTGATGAGCTGTTGAGTGATGGTGGATCCACCCTGTTCGACACCTCCCGCGGCCACATTGGTGCGTGCCGCACGCACGATGCCGCGCAGATCCCAACCATTGTGAAGGTAGAACCGCTCGTCCTCGATGGCGACGACGGCATGTTGAAGAACTTCGGGGATCTCGTCGATGTTCTTGTTGACCCGGTTCTCGCCGGCCTCGAGCTCGGTGATCAGTTTGCCGTCGCGGTCATACACGAACGATGTCAGTGCCTGATCGGGCAGTTCTTCGGGAACGAGGTCCTTTTGTTCATAGGACCAGCAGCCTGTCGCGACGAGGCCAAGCAGGATGATGGGCGCGAAAACTCGTCTCATCCCTACATTCTCTCCTAAATCGAGTCAAAACTGGCGGCGCTGGCGGTTTGCAGTGTCACAATGTGCCTGCTTGCACATAAACGAGAGGTAACGGGTGGCCCACACCGACATTGTTGACGACCTGCGTTCACGGGGTTTGTTTCACGACAGCACCAACGAAACGGCATTGAGAGCCGTGCTCGCCGACGGTCCCGTGACGCTCTATCACGGCATTGATCCGACCGCCGACAGCCTTCATGTTGGTCATCTGGTCGGCGTACTCGTGCTCCGCCGTTTTCAGGATCAGGGGCACACTCCGCTGGCGTTGGTGGGGGGTGCCACCGGCATGGTCGGCGATCCCGGTGGACGCTCGGACGAGCGCAACCTGCTCGACGAGGCCACACTGTCGGCGAATGTGGAGGGAATCCGCAAACAACTCGAGGGCCTGCTGGACTTCGCCGATGACCTGATGGTGAACAACCTGACGTGGACCAGCGAAATCAACGTGATCGACTTCCTGCGCGATGTCGGCAAACACGCCACGGTGAACCAGATGATCGCCAAGGAATCGGTCAAGGCCCGCATCGAGGGCGAGGCCGGCATTTCGTTCACCGAATTTTCCTACATGTTGCTGCAGGCAAACGACTTCTGGTGGCTCCACGAGCACCGTGGCTGCCTTCTTCAGGTCGGTGGTTCGGATCAGTGGGGCAATATCACCGCTGGCATCGACATGATAAGGCGGCGCTCAGGCGTGGCCGCCCACGGACTGACCTGGCCGCTGATCACACGGTCAGATGGTAAGAAGTTCGGTAAGAGCACAGAGGGCAACGTGTGGCTCTCGGCGGAGCGAACTTCGCCTTATCGTTTCTACCAGCACTGGATCCAAACGTCCGACGATGACGTGGAGCGTTATTTACTCCAACTCACACTGCTCGACCGCGATGAGATCGAAACGATCGTCGCTGATCATCAGACCAACCCAGCAGAGCGTCGCGGCCAACTTCGTCTCGCCGCTGAGCTCACATCGTTGATCCACGGTGTGTCGGCGCTGTCGAGCGCGCGAGAGGCGTCCGAGGTCTTGTTTTCAAAGGACGCGTCTCGTCCGGACATAGCAACGCTCGCTCTGCTGGCCGAGGAGCTTCCCGTATCTGTTCTATCGCGCTCGCTGCTCGACGAATCACCCCTTGCATCGGATCTGCTGGCCCTCGGCGGGGTGACCGCCTCGAAGGGAGAGGCACGGCGCGCTCTCAAGGGCAATGCGATCTCTATCAACGGAACCCGCGCAGCGGAACCGACGACGGTCGGACTCGAGGACCTCTGGTACGACCGCTACCTGCTCGTTCGCAGCGGAAAGAAGCACTACTTGCTGGTCGCCGAGGGCTGAGCAGAAAGATTTCGTGATTCTTGTGTCTAGCTGGTTGATTAGCAGGGTTGTGGACGGTAGATTACATCTTCGGCCCAAGCAGACCGCAACGCGGCGAGCTGGGCCTCATCGGGAACCTACCAACGGCCTTCCCAGGCCACGAACGTTCCCAGAGCGATCCAGCGTGGTCGCTCGGTGCACCTTGAAAACGGAAGAGAGAACACAAAAGCCAGTGCGGGATTCCGCGCTGCGATGCGAGTCGCGGTGCGGATGACCAAACGCAAAATCAATTCCGTCTGCATCCGATGTACCGGGTGTGGACAAGGTCGGAAGTCGGTGTAAGCCGGCGGAAGACGCAAACTCGCCAGGACCCGCAAGCCCGGGTCCTGCCATGACTTCGAGGTAACGCCTTCGGGCGTTGCTGGAGATTTCGACGGAGAGTTTGATCCTGGCTCAGGACGAACGCTGGCGGCGTGCCTTATACATGCAAGTCGAACGCTCTCGGGACTTCGGTTCCATATGAGAGAGTGGCGAACGGGTGAGTAACACGTGAGAAACCTGCCCCGAAGACCGGAATAACTCAAGGAAACTTGAGCTAATACCGGATGTCCCCACCGGATCGCATGATCTGGTGAGGAAATGCTCCGGCGCTTTGGGAGGGTCTCGCGACCTATCAGTTAGTTGGTGGGGTAACGGCCTACCAAGACATCGACGGGTAGCTGGTCTGAGAGGACGATCAGCCACACTGGGACTGAGATACGGCCCAGACTCCTACGGGAGGCAGCAGTAGGGAATCTTGCGCAATGGGCGAAAGCCTGACGCAGCAACGCCGCGTGGGGGATGAAGGCTCTCGGGTCGTAAACCCCTTTCAGCAGGGACGAAAATGACGGTACCTGCAGAAGAAGCCCCGGCCAACTACGTGCCAGCAGCCGCGGTAACACGTAGGGGGCGAGCGTTGTCCGGATTTATTGGGCGTAAAGGGCTCGTAGGCGGTTGGGTAAGTCAGATGTGAAACCTCCAGGCTCAACCTGGAGACGCCATCTGATACTGCCCTGACTGGAGTTCGGTAGAGGAGTGTGGAATTTCTGGTGTAGCGGTGAAATGCGCAGATATCAGAAGGAACACCAACGGCGAAGGCAGCACTCTGGGCCGATACTGACGCTGAGGAGCGAAAGCATGGGGAGCAAACAGGATTAGATACCCTGGTAGTCCATGCCGTAAACGTTGGGCACTAGGTGTGGGACCCTGTCAACGGGTTCCGTGCCGTAGCTAACGCATTAAGTGCCCCGCCTGGGGAGTACGGCCGCAAGGCTAAAACTCAAAGGAATTGACGGGGGCCCGCACAAGCGGCGGAGCATGTTGCTTAATTCGAGGCAACGCGAAGAACCTTACCTGGGTTTGACATGCAGGGAAAAGCCATAGAGATATGGTGTCCTTCGGGGCCTTGCACAGGTGGTGCATGGCTGTCGTCAGCTCGTGTCGTGAGATGTTGGGTTAAGTCCCGCAACGAGCGCAACCCTTGTCCTATGTTGCCAGCACGTAATGGTGGGGACTCGTAGGAGACTGCCGGGGTCAACTCGGAGGAAGGTGGGGACGACGTCAAGTCTTCATGCCCCTTATATCCAGGGCTGCAAACATGCTACAATGGCTGGTACAACGGGCTGCGACACCGCGAGGTGAAGCGAATCCCTTAAAGCCAGTCTCAGTTCGGATCGGAGTCTGCAACTCGACTCCGTGAAGCCGGAGTCGCTAGTAATCCCGGATCAGCAACGCCGGGGTGAATACGTTCCCGGGCCTTGTACACACCGCCCGTCACACCACGGGAGTTGGCAATACCCGAAGCCAGTGGCCCAACCCCTCGGGGAGGGAGCTGTCGAAGGTAGGGTTAGCGACTGGGGTGAAGTCGTAACAAGGTAGCCGTACCGGAAGGTGCGGCTGGATCACCTCCTTTCTAAGGAGTCTCGCTCGAATGAGCAAGATTCCCAGTTGACTCACTGGTTACTCATGTTCTCCCGTAGATGCAACAGTCGTAGACTTCGGTCTCCTGCTGTGTCGCTGGAGAACATGGTGTTCTCTCTTTCGTTTTGAGGGTGCACCCGTACGGTGCGAGGCCCGGCGTTCATCGCCGGGTTCTTTGCCGTTTCCGGGCTCCCTCGAGCTCAGTAGAGTTTGGGCCTCACTTCCCTCAATGGAGGGAAAGGGCCGATAGCGCTCCTTGAGAATTGCATAGCGAACACGAGCATCTTTTGCCGAATATCAAATAAGTATTCCAAGCTATGAAGAGCCAACGGTGAATGCCTTGGCGTCTACTACCGATGAAGGACGTGGGTGACTGCGAAAAGCCACGGAGAGCTGTCGACCGAGCTTCGACCCGTGGATGTCCGAATGGGGAAACCCGGCACTCGTTATTGAGTGTCACTCCGGTGTGAATACATAGCACCGGTAGAGGGAACTGGGTGAACTGAAACATCTAAGTAACCCGAGGAAAGAAAAGCAACAGCGACTCCCTTAGTAGCGGCGAGCGAACTGGGAAGAGCCTAAACTGAGACGGTGTAAGCCTGACGGCGTTGCCGTCTCGGGGTTGTGGGACATGATAGAAGGGGCGTCAGACCCTTCACAGAGTTACAAAGTTGCTGGTTAGTGGAAGCGTTCTGGAAAGGCGCACCAAAGTGGGTAATAGTCCCGTACGCGAAAACCATGCAACCTCTGTTCATTGCTCCCGAGTAGCGCCGGATCCGGGAAAGCCGGCGTGAATCTGCGAAGACCACTTCGTAAGGCTAAGTATACGTAGACGACCGATAGTGAACTAGTACCGTGAGGGAAAGGTGAAAAGTACCCCGGGAGGGGAGTGAAATAGTACCTGAAACCGTTGGTTTACAAGCAGTCAGAGCGTCGTGCACCGTTTACGGTGTGCCGCGATGGCGTGCCTTTTGAAGAATGAGCCAACGAGTTGCGGTACGTGGCAAGGTTAACCAGTGATGGGAAGCCGGAGCGAAAGCGAGTCTTAATAGGGCGTATAGTCGCGTGCTGCAGACCCGAAGCCGAGTGATCTATCCATGGCCAGTGTGAAGCGAGGGTAAGACCTCGTGGAGGCGCGAACCGACCTAGGTTGAAAACTGGGCGGATGAGTTGTGGATAGGGGTGAAAGGCCAAGCAAACTCGGTGATAGCTGGTTCTCCGCGAAATGCATTTAGGTGCAGCGTCGCATGTTCAGTCATGGAGGTAGAGCACTGGATGGGCAAGGGGCCCCACAAGGTTACTAACCCCAACCAAACTCCGAATGCCATGACTTAAAAGTGCGGCAGTGAGTCCTCGGGGGATAAGCTTCGATGGACGAAAGGGAAACAGCCCAGACCGCCGGCTAAGGCCCCTAATTCTGGACTAAGTGGTAAACGATGTGGGATCGCACAGACAACCAGGAGGTTGGCTTAGAAGCAGCCACCCTTGAAAGAGTGCGTAATAGCTCACTGGTCGAGTGATCCCGCGCGGACAATGTAACGGGGCTCAAGTCCAGAGCCGAAGTCGCGGGTTTCTACCAATAGGTAGGAGCGGTAGCGGAGCGTCGATCTCGGAGTGAAGCGGGCGTGGAAACGTCCGTGGACCGTGGTCGAGTGAGAATGTTGGCATGAGTAGCGAAAGAGGGGTGAGAAACCCCTCCGCCGAATGTCCAAGGTTTCCTGGGGAAGGCTAATCCACCCAGGGTAAGTCGGGAGCTAAGACGAGGCCGACAGGCGTAGTCGATGCACAACCGGTTGATATTCCGGTACCACTGTGAGCGCGTCCATACCAATACTTGGTTGCTAAGGGGATGATCGGGCCTTCGGGCTCGAGACGAACCGACCCACCGGGTGGCGGTAAGCAAGGCGGGGACGCAGGAGGGTAAGTGAACCCAGGCGATGGTTGTCCTGGGGTAAGCGTGTAGGACGGGGCGTAGGTAAGTCCGCTCCCCATATAAGTCTGAGACGCGATGCCGAGCCGATACAGGCGAAGTCACCGATCCCATGCTGTCAAGAAAAGCCGCTAGCGAGCTCTCTCAGTGCCCGTACCCCAAACCAACACAGGTGGACAGGTAGAGAATACTAAGGCGATTGGGTGAACTATGGTTAAGGAACTCGGCAAATTGCATCCGTAACTTCGGGAGAAGGATGGCCTTTGTACGGCAATGGCACTTGCTGCCGGCGCCGGAAGAGGTGACACAAACCAGGGGGTGGCGACTGTTTACTAAAAACACAGCAGCGTGCTAAGCCGTAAGGCGCTGTATACGCTGTGACGCCTGCCCGGTGCCAGAAGGTTACGGGGATCGGTTAGTCCTTCGGGACGAAGCTGTGAACCTAAGCCCTGGTAAACGGCGGCCGTAACTATAACGGTCCTAAGGTAGCGAAATTCCTTGTCGGGTAAGTTCCGACCTGCACGAATGGCGTAACGACCGCCCCACTGTCTCAACCATAGACCCAGCGAAATTGAAGTACGAGTAAAGATGCTCGTTAGCTGCAGAAGGACGGAAAGACCCCGTGGACCTTTACTACAGCTTGATATTGGTGTTTAGTCTATGTCGTGTAGGATAGGTGGGAGACTAGGAAGCAGCGGCGCTAGTCGTTGTGGAGTCAACCTTGAAATACCACCCTTCATATACCGAACATCTAACCTAGATCCGTAATCCGGATTGGGGACAGTGTCAGGTGGGTAGTTTGACTGGGGCGGTCGCCTCCTAAATGGTAACGGAGGCGCCCAAAGGTTCCCTCAGACTGGTCGGCCATCAGTCGTCGAGTGCAATGGCACAAGGGAGCTTGACTGCAAGACCTACAAGTCGAGCAGGTGCGAAAGCAGGGCATAGTGATCCGGCGGTTGCGTGTGGAAGCGCCGTCGCTCAACGGATAAAAGGTACCCCGGGGATAACAGGCTCATCTT
>JADFOM010000261.1 GCA_022562835.1 Acidobacteriota bacterium
GGCCACGGCCGCTGAGGCGGGTGTACCGATTGTTTTCCACGTCGGTGGCGGCGAGCCTCTCATCGACAAGACCTACTTCTTGAACGGATTGCCGATCCCGCCAGACTTTCACGGTGGCGCCGAAAATTTCCGGTCGGTCGACTATATGGCTATTCCCGGACCACCGATGCAGACGCTGGCAACGATGATCTTTGACGGCGTCCTCGACCGTTTCGGCGAGCTGAGGATCGGCGTGATCGAACAGGGTGCCATCTGGGTTCCGAGCTGGATGCGTCAGATGGACGCTGCGTTCGAGGCGTTCAGACGCCACGAAGAACGGCTCCAGAACTTGTCGCTTCGACCCTCGGAGTATGTGACTCGCCAGATACGCGCCACCCCCTACCCCACAGAGGACGTCGGCTGGATCACCGATCAAGTCGGGCACGATATCTGTCTGTTCTCTTCGGACTATCCCCATGTCGAAGGCGGTCGAAAGCCAATCGAACGGTTCGAAGCTTCGCTCGATGACGCATCAGAGTCGGTCAGGGACGCGTTCTACTGCAACAACTTCCTCGATCTCATGGGTTCGCAGGCTCCCTAAACGTCGAAGGTCAGTGTGGGAAGGTCTGGACCCCGCCCATTTCGACGCGTTGTCGTCGCAACACCAGATGCGAGATCTTCCACTCGTCATCGACCCGACGGTAGGTCTCCTCGTACCAACCGGTTCCCCACAACGTTGCGATGCCACTCTCCTCGGAGAACCAGATGTGGTCCTCCATCGACCACACACCGTGGGCCGCGTCGCCGTCAACCTCGATCTCGCTCATGTGCCCGTGATGCACCGTGATCGCACCCTCCAACACCACGGCAAGCATGTCGAGGTATGCCTCGCGCCCGATGATCTGCGTACCCGGCCCGGTGTCATCGGTCGTATCGATGATGACGTCGCTCGTGAACACCTCGCGATAGCCGTCCCAATCCTGTTGGTCCATCGTCCGGAAATAGCGGGCCTTCAACTGTCGAATCGCCTCGATGTCACCGACCTCGACCGTTGGGCTGGTCATCGCTCAATGAAGTCGATCAATACCTGTGCTAGCGCAGGGCCCGCATCCTCCTGGAGAAAGTGGCCCGCGCCTTCGATGGTTGTGTGCGGTTGTCCCCTGGTGCCGGGTAAGCGTTCAAGAAACGGCCTCTCACCTCCCTTAGTGATCGCGTCGAGATCGCTGAAGCAGCACAAGAATGGCTTCTCAAACCGCTCGAGTACCTTCCATGCCGCCTCGTTGGCGGGCGCCTCGGGATCCTCCGGGGTAGTCGGAACAAGCGATGGCCAAACGCGAGCCCCAGCCTTGTACTCATCAGTAGGGAAGGGAGCGTCGTAGGCGGCGATGACATCGGCGTCGGGTTCGATTGCGCAGCCTCCAGCAACGATTCTTCCAATCGGGAACGCCGGCGAGTGCTGCGAGAAACTCTGCCACTGCAAGAACGCTTCGCCTGGCGAAGTGCTGCCGTCTGGCAGCCCCGTATTGCCGATCGCAACCCGGGCGAATCGCGCGGGCGCCGCCGCCACCAACCTCAGACCGATCAGACCTCCCCAGTCCTGACCAAAGAAGGTGATATTGGAGAGGTCGAGATGACCGAACACCAGACTCGACATCCATGCGACGTGACGTGCATAGCTGTAGTCGCTGGGGTCGGTGGGCTTGTCGCTGCGTCCGAACCCAACCTGGTCGGGGACAACTACCCGATGTCCGGAGTCCACCAGGGGCGCAATCATGTGCCGGTAGAGGTAGCTCCAGGACGGTTCTCCATGCAACAACAGCACGGGTGCAGCGTCGGTTGGACCCTCGTCTACGTAGTGGACCCGCAGGGTGCCACCGTCGCCGTCATCAATATCGACATAGTGCGCCGCGTAGTCGAAGCCACTGAGGTTCTCGAAGCGTTCGTCGGGTGTTCGCAGAGTGTGCATGGTTTGGGCCCTCAGCTAGTTCGTGTAGATAGCTGTGTCGAGTCGGTTTGGTTCAGACCGAAGCTTTCAGATGATGAGTCTCACTTCAACATGTCCGTGCGGTCGGAGACCGAATCTATGCGAGGAACGGCGTGTACCGCTCTGTCGCGTGTGATGGAGCGAAGAACCAACACTCCAATGCGTACCGATCCTCGGTCAGATTCGGCCCGAGATAGGTGCGATGCAACAATCGCTCGTCAAAGATCAGTGCGTCACCGGGTAAGAACTCGGGCCGGATGGAGGGAGTTTCCGTCATCAACTCGTCGACGGCGTCGAACGACACCGCCGCCTTCGCCAGCTCTGGCTCCAGTGGGAGGTACTCGGTCATACGCCGCGGAATAATCTCCAGACCAGACGCGGGATGGTCGGCTCCGCAGGTCGTGAGCGCAACCCATACGTTCATCGTCCGCACCGTCTCGTCGAGAAACGAACCATCCTGGTGCCAGGCGGTGACACGTTCGTCCGGCGCCATGCAGCGAAGGGTGGACTTCTGAAGAGAGAAGACAGGACGCTCACCAAAGTGCGTCGTCAGCGCATCCACGATTCCGATCGAGCGCAAGGTGCGCATCACATGCTCCGTCGTTTCTGGGGCATCAGCGAGCCAGGTTCCACCGTTGGACTCGACCCGCTTGCGGTACTGAACGTCACCAGGGTGGGTCACATCGAATGGGTTGTAACACGCGTCTCCCGATTCCGCACTCCCACCCATCGCACGCTGGGCTCGCTTTAGCGAACCAAGCGTGGCCGCGGTCTGATGCGGGTCAAAAAGTCCTCGTACCAGAAGGCATCCGTGATGACCGACAGATCCGCCGATCACTTCAACACTCAGCTCTGGTGCCGCTATCTCTGGCGCTCCAAACGCAAGGTCTGGGAACGGGTCGACATACGCCGGCGGCCAATCAGCCCGGCCTGTTTGGGAGCGACTCGCAACCCCGGCGACGTGGCGAAGTTCACGCAGCAACACCTTGAGAGCGGGGTCGGGATTGGCGTTGTCGCGTGCCTGCACCACGTCGAGGGCCCTTTCGGCCTCACCACCGGACGCAAGATTCCAAGCGTCGTCTGTGATCTCGTCGACCGTTAGGGTTTGACGTCGAAATCGATCCTTGATCTTTCGGATCGTGCGGTGCGCATCGATAGAGGACAGAGCACGCTGCCTTTCTAGGTGCCGAACAACAACGTTGGTCTCAAGCATTCGCAGGCTAGCAATTCCGGTTCGTCAGAGCGACTACGAACAGGATCGTCTGGATTCGGGCACCTCAATACTGTCACCGTTCAGCAATCTCGCCGAAGGTAACGCTATTCGACCTGTGCAATGGCCGCGGGTACCGTGCGCCCATGACTGCGACCGCCGAACTGCAATACGATCCTTACGACTACGACATCGATCAACGAGCACAAGGGGTGTGGCGGCGGCTGCGAGATGAGGCGCCACTGTTTCGCAACGAAGAGTTCGACTTCTGGGCAGTGAGCCGCTACGACGACGTCCTCGCCGGCCTACTCGACATCGATACGTTTCGATCGGGACACGGCACCGTTCTCGAGATGATGACGGCCGAGCGGTTTCCCATGCCGATGTTTATCTTCCGCGATCCTCCCGACCATACGCTGTTGCGCAAGCTAGTGAGTCGCGCCTTCACCCCGCGCGCCATTGGAGGACTCGAGTCGCGCATTGAGGAGATCTGCGCCACACTGCTCGACCCCTTCGATGGAGCCACCACGTTCGACTACGTCGACCAGTTCGGCGCCCTACTCCCCCCGACTGTGATACTCGCGCTGCTCGGATTCCCCGAAGGACTCGAGGAACGTCTGCGCGAGTCGATGGATGACGGGCTTCATCTCGAGCGAGGCCAGACCGCTGGCAGCGCGGCCACCGCGCACGAACAGGCGGACGTGGGCGACATGATCGACTCCGATGGCAACCTCAGCGGAGCGGTGTTCTCGATGGTTCCCGAGCTCTGCGAGGAACGGCGGGCAGATCCTCGAGACGATTTGCTCACGGTCCTGGCGACGCACGAGCTCGAAGAGACCGACGGATCGACACGGCCGCTGACCGACGAGGAGATAGTCGGCTACGTGGCACTCATCGCCGGCGCCGGCGCCGAGACGGTGGCGCGAATGCTCGGATGGGCGGTCGTGTTGTTGGCCCGTCACCCCGATCAACGGACCCAACTCCGCTCGG
>JADFOM010000262.1 GCA_022562835.1 Acidobacteriota bacterium
CGCGGGCACAGCCCATATAATGAGCCAATATCGCAAACGAGGTCGGGGCGAACACAAGCGCCAATTGCCCCGGTTTCACGTCATCGTCGACGAGTCGGTGCGCCACGGCGTCTCCGGCCGCGTGCAGCTCGGCGAAGGTGTATTTCTCACCGCCGATGACGGCTGCGGTCGCGTGCGGGGCGCTACGCGCCGCGTTGGCGACAACCGCTCCGACGGTGAGACCAGAGGACATCAGGGGTCGCCGTTCAGGAGAACTGAGCGGGTTGGTTCAGCTCGAATTGATTGCCGGACGGATCAAAAAAGAAGGCCTGCCGCACGCCATTCATTTCGAACGCATCGCCTACCTCGATACCGAGGTTACGTAGATGAGCGATATCACCGTCCATGTCAGCTGTTTCAAATGCAACGTGTGGACCTGCGGGAGCAACGAACTCGACGTCCTCGATGAGGTGGATCTGAATGCCGTTTCCCGTCATCAACCAAGCGCCGGCAATGCCGAAATCGGGTCGCGGCAGAATTTTGAAGCCGAGCACCTCTGTGTAGAACTCCAAGGCGACTGCACAGTCGACTACCGACAGCGAGATGTGCTGGACCGGCAAGAGACCGGGGATTCGTTTGGCCTTCACTTCCACGACGATCTCGCGGAAGGTCTCGTCTCCCACGTTGACGGCTGTTTCTCGTCCACCGGCCTGTGCATAGACGGCGGTACCAGGACTGACAGGACCTTCGAGATAGTCGGATCCAGCAAAGGTGCCCTCGCTGTCCGGCTCGAACCTGGCGGCAATCTTGTCGCCTTCGATCTGCACCATCACATAGTCGTTGCGATGGTGGTGCAGCTGCGACGATTCGCCCGGCGCGAGTCGAAGCTCCCAAACGCGGACCTGTTCATTGTCGAGCAGTTGCTCGGTGCCAATGTCACCATATTCGCGGTCGTCAGTTGCGGTCATTTCTGCTCCCAGTGGATCAGCCCGAGGACGAACTCCAATATCAAGATGTTCAGAAGAACGGTGTTCTTGATTCGCAGGACAGTGTATCATTCCCTCGTGGAACGAGAAATCCTGTTCACCGGAATCGGCGGTCAAGGCGTGCAACTAGCCGCGCGTACGCTCGCCGAGGCCGCAATGGCCGACGGCCGACGAGTGCAACTGTTCGCCAGCTACGGCGGCATGATGCGTGGCGGAAATAGCGACTCCTTTCTTGTAATCGCCGATCGAGCCATCACCTTGCCACCGGTCGTCGGAACAGCCTGGGCGGCCGTGGTGATGCATCACGAACACGCCGCCGACGTCTGGGCAAAGCTGCGGCCCGATTCAATCGCCATCATCAACGACTCGGTGGTTGAACCAAACAGCCGTCCCAACAACTCCGCGGTCGAGGTGGTCGAAGTTCCTGCGCTCGACATCGCCAGCGAGGTTGGCTCACCACTCGCCGCATCGCTCGTGCTCGTGGGTGCCCTCGTAGCTCGCACGGACCTGGTAAGCGCCGACGCATTGCTCGACGGCGCAGCCAAGGTCTTGCCCAGTTACCGGTCTGAGGCCGCGGCGGTAAACCGAGAGGCGCTCGCAGCAGGTCTGAAGATCGGCGAAACAACACACCCAGCATGGGAGCTGAGCGTCGCATGACCGACCAGACCGTGCGCGGCACCGTTGTGATCGACGTCGAGGCATGCAAGGGCTGTGACCTGTGCATCGACGCCTGCAAGCCGGGCGTGCTTTCAATGACGACCGATGAGACGAACACCCGGGGTTATCGCTTCGCCGAACTATCGGTTGGTTGCACCGGCTGTCGAGCGTGTGCCGATGTGTGCCCCGACTTCTGTTTCCAGGTTTTCCGCTTCCACGAACCGAAGTCCTGGTCACCCGAGGGCGGCTTTTCATGACCACTCGTTTGGTCGAGGGGTCCGAGGTTGTGGCCGACGCCATGGTGCGGGCCGGCTGTCGCTTCTTCGCTGGCTACCCAATGACCCCCTTCACCGAGGTCCTGGAACACATGGCCACGGCGCTCCCGCCGGTCGGCGGCGTCTGTGTGAATGCCGAGAGCGAGCTCGAAGCGGTCGGCATGGTGTGGGGTGCGGCCGCCGCAGGCACCCGGGCAGCTACTGGATCGACCGGTCAGGGTTTGTCGCTCATGCAGGAGTCGATTGCCGAGGCGTCGCTAGCGGGCATCGGCTTCGTGGTACTCAACATGGCGCGCGGACAGGGTGACTATTTCCAAGCCACTCGAGGTGGCGGACACGGCGACTACCGCACACCCGTACTCGCTCCGTCCGGGCCAGTCGAGGTGGCGGAGCTGATGGCCGAGGCATTCGAGTTGGCCGACCGTTGGCGTAATCCGGTGGTTGTGGTCGGCGACTATTACATGGCTCACACATGGGTCGACATCGAAACGCCCGGTGAGGTGCCGGAACCTCCCCCCGCGCCCGAATGGTCGCTCGATGGCCACTCGGGCGGGTCGGGCGCCGCGAAGTTGGTGTCACCTCTCGGAACCGCCAAGCGGCGCGACGGCGTCGGCTACGACCTAGCGGCACACTACGAAGGCTGTGCGCAACGTCGTAGAGAAATGACCGCCGGCATCACGCCGCGGGCAGAGCTCGTCGAAACCGATGACGCCGAGGTGGTGCTGGTCGCGTATGGAACCATGGCGCGTTATGCCGACGCTGCCGTCAGCGCGCTGCGCAGCGAAGGTCACCGGGTCGGGCTGGTTAGACCCATCACGTTGTGGCCGTTCCCTGAAGCACAGGTCAAGGCCGCGGCCGACGGTAGTGCGGGTGTGGTCGCGGTCTACGAGAACAACGCCGGACAGATGATCGACGACGTGAGACTGTCGCTGCTCGGCTCCTCGCCGGTGGTGGGGCTCAACAGTTTCGCCACCGACTCGTCAGCGTTCGGCATCGCCCCCGACGTGACCGTCGAAAATCTCACCGCTTCGGTGCGCGAGCTTCTTTCCGAGTTTGGTCAGGATGCAACATGACAGAACGTCGACCCGATGGGCTCACGGTGCTACCGAGCGACGTTGCGCCGACCGACGCCATACAGGTGGCCGACTTCACGCCCGACCTCGTCGATGTCGGCGAACACCATCTATGCCCAGGTTGTGGCGAACCGATAGCCATTCGCGCGGTGATGGACGGTATCTCTCTGCTCGGATTGGCCGACAAATGTATGGCTGTATTCGGTATCGGTTGCAGCACCGCTTTCTCCAACAACCTTGATGTCGAGGTGCTCCAGGCGCTTCATGGTCGCGCGCCGTCGGTGGCGACCGGCGTCATCCGCATGCGGCCAGAGCTCGCTGTGTTCACCATTCAGGGTGATGGCGACATGGCCAACGAAGGTCTCCAAGAGGTGCTGCATGCCGCGGCGCGTGGCGAAAATATTGTGTGCATCATGTTGAACAACGGTGTGTTCGGCGAGACCGGTGGCCACCTGACCGTGACCACGACCATCGGCCAGCGCACCAAGAACACCATCGAGGGGCGCAACGCAGCCGAACACGGACACCCAATGCGCATAGCTGAAATGTTGGCTCAGATCGACGGTGTCGGCTACGTCGCCCGGGGCGCCGTAAATGACGCCGGCAACGTTGCCCGAACGAAGCGAATGATCGTCGATGCGTTTACAGCCCAGCAGCAACAGCTCGGCCTCTCGTTCGTCGAGATACTCACCATGTGCCCAACCGGTTGGTTTATCCCGACCGATGAAGCTCCGGCGTATCTCGCAGAAACCATCGCCGGCACTCACGCTGTTGGAGTGCTCCGTTCCGAATTGACCTAGGGAACTGCGTCCGTCGATTCTTGCACTCGCGCTCGTGCGACAGAAACGTCTCGCAATGATCGCAGAAATGTGGCGCCTGGTCGCCGGACCCACCGGCCCGCTGCACTGATCGCAGGTCCGCCACCGATGAAAGGCTCCGATGACAGCTGCAGGCAAACGTGTGCTGGTTGCCGGCGCGACGGGATATCTGGGGAAGTTCGTCGTACAGGCTTACAAGGAGCGTGGCTACTGGGTGCGCGCGCTGACGCGGGACACGGACCGCCTCGCTCAGCCGGGTCCGTTCATGGCGCCGGGCATCGACCTCGACGAGGTCGACGACGTGTACGTGGGCGAGCTCACCCAGCCCGACTCGCTCGAAGGACTGATGGACGGCA
>JADFOM010000263.1 GCA_022562835.1 Acidobacteriota bacterium
AAGGTTGGCTTTCACCAAACCAGCACTGCGCCGAGTGTCTGACACGGTGGTTCCGCGTGGGATCCGTGCGGTTTCAGAGGACGAGTGGTTGAGCCTGGTCGAGTGAGAGATCGGCGGCCGGTACCGGTTTCGAGAAAAGGAAGCCGAGGGCCTGGTCGCAGTTGAGGCGTCGCAACTCAGCGAGTTGTGTTGGGGTCTCAACTCCTTCGGCGATAACGACAAGGTCGAGCGCGTGGGCGAGATCGATGATCGCCGCCACGATGGTGGTGCTGTCGCGGTTGACTCCAAGTCCGGCCACGAAGCTGCGATCGATCTTCAAAACGTCGAGCGGGAACCGCGTGAGATAGGCGAGCGATGAATAGCCCGTGCCGAAGTCGTCGATGCCCAGACTCATGCCTAGATCTCGTAGGCGGCCGAGCTGCTCTTCGGCTGTCTCGGCGTCCTCCATGAGCGCCGATTCGGTCACTTCGATACTTATTCGGTGTCGGTCGATCCCAGCGTTGGTGATGGTGCTGTCGATCATGTCGATGAGACCGGGTTCACCGAGCTGACGCGCCGATAAATTGACCCAGACCGGCGGTGCCTCGATGCCGTCGTCGAGCCAGGTTCGTACCTGTTTACACGCATCGGCGAGAACCCATGCGCCGATCTCGCCGATGAGACCGGTCTCCTCCGCGAGCGGAATGAAGTCTGCAGGTCCGACGAGCGTTTCCTCGCGCTGCCAGCGGACCAGCGCCTCCAGGCCAACAAGTCTGTTGGTCTCGAGGTCGAGCTCGGGCTGGTAGTGCAGGCGCAGCTCGCCGCGCTCGACGGCCTTGCGCAGTGAGTGTTCGGTACCGATCCGACTCAGACGAGCCGTGCGAATGTCGTCGTCGACCGCAATGTTGTCGTCGTCTGCCATTTGATACATCGCGGCGGCGGCCCGTTGGATGAGCTCTGTTGGTGCCTCGTCGCCGACCGACGTGGTGACGCCGACGCGGATCCTCAACGAGGTTGTTATGTCGGCGAGGTTGAATTCCGTACCAAACGCGGTCTGGATCGCCTGTGCTCGTTCGGTCGCTGCCGCCGCATCTGCACCGGGACATGCGATGACGAATTCGTCGCCACCGAAGCGGGCAACGATGTCGCCGGGCGCAGCGCTGGCCGTTATACGTCTTGCAACCTCGGCCAGCACCTTGTCGCCATGGTCCGCACCGTGAAGCTCGTTGATCGACTCGAACCGCTCGATGTCGCAGTAGAGCACCGCGACCGGAGCGAGACTTTCGTGTGCGCGGCTTAGTTCACCCTGTAGGCGATCGAGGAATGCCGGTCTGCCGAGCAGTCCGGTAAGAGGGTCCTGCGCCTTGTTCTCGGGTAGCGGTGACGGTTCATTGCTCGCGCTCTGCATCATTCGCCAGATGATGTGTCCCACGGTTGAGCCATCGGGCGAGGCGAGTACCTGAGGCATACATTCGCGATCGGAACCATCGATGTGTCGTACCCGTACGGTCTCAGCAGTGGTACTTCCGTCGAGCAGACCCTCGAGAACCTCCACATCGTCGGGGTGTACGAGCGAACGAACGTTGGTGCCCACGAGATCGCGTGCGAGGTAGCCGAGGCGTGCGGTTCCTGCGTCGTTGAAGCGCATGATCAGTTCGTCGTGGTTGTGACTCGACACCACGTCTGAGCTGTGCGCGGAAAGAAATTCGGTGACCTCTGTGAGTCGGTCGACGACCATGTTGCGTGATTCGAGCTGCGCGATGGCGGTGGCGCGGTTGTTGAGTTGGGTGACGCGCAACAAGAAGAGCACTATGTCGCCCGAGCGGTCGAGCAGCGGTTCGACCGCGAATTCCGCTGGGGTCGGTCGACCCTCGAACTCCGCGTTCACGATCAGAGTGGCCCGGCGACCCATGCGGGCTGCTTGGGTGATCGCGTCAGCCGCACGCATCCGACCACCGTCACAGTCCCACGTCTCAAGAGATCCGAGCGCCCGGCCGGCAAGCTCGTCGAGTTCGACGGACCACTGATCGCGCAGGAGCTTGTTCGCATCGAGCACGGTGCCGTCGAGATCTACCAGAGCAGCGGGGTCCGGCAGCCGTTCGAGTGAGCGGTGTGCACGCTCCGCACGCTCGGTATCTGCGAGTTCGGGAGCAGCGAGATCGACGAGTTCTGCATCGCTTCCCAACTTTCGTTCGGAGCGGTCCCCTTGATCTCGGAGATCGATTTCTGTCACGGATACTTCCCTAGGTTCGGCGCGAGGAACTGAATGCCCTAGGTGCCCGTGATGCCCCTGCCAACGGCGTTTGTGATGCTACCGCAGGCCGTAACCGCACAGGGTGACCATTCTGCGAATTGTTCCGCGCATGATCGGCCCGGCCGGTGGGGTGGCACCTCAACGCCTTGGCTAGCGTTGCCGCGGTCTTGCGCCGAGCGAGATCGCGTTGGAATCGACGCAACCGACTTCAGGAGACATGCAGTGGCCTACCTCGAGAACAAGACGATCGCGATCACCGGCGGGGGCGGCGGCATCGGCAAAGTGACAGCGCTCGCGTGCGCCGCGGAAGGGGCGAACGTCGTCGTTGCTGACTATGGAGTGTCGATGGACGGTTCGGATCCCACGAGTGAGGTAGCCGAGAGCGTAGTAGCGGAGATAACCACGGGAGGCGGCTCGGCTATCGCAATCGCGGGCGACGTGTCCAAGTTCGACGTAGGTGAGCAGATCGTGACCGCGGCGGTCGATACCTACGGGTCTATCGATGGGGTGGTTTGCGTAGCGGGAAACCTTCGCGAACGAATGTTGTTCAACATGAGCGAGGACGAATGGGATGCGGTCATCGCGGTGCATCTCAAAGGCCATTTCACCTTGTACCGCCACGCATTCAATGTGATGCGCAAACAGGAGACCGGCGGAAGTCTGATCGGCTTCACCTCGGGGGCGTTCGTAGCGTCGACCGCTCAGGCGAACTACTCGGCGGCCAAAGGCGGCATCATCAGTCTTACCCGTTCCGCTGCTCTGACCGCGGCGAGCATTGCTCTGCGCGGTGGCCCCTCTATCAACGCCAACTGCATAGCTCCAACGGCCAAGACACGTATGAGCGAGAACGTGCCTTTCGAGATCGAGACCGGCTCGCCCGAAGCGATTACTCCCATGGCGGTATACCTGCTCTCAGATGCCGGGCGTGGAGTCAACTCGCAGGTGTATTCGGTTGTCGGAGGTCGCATCTCGGTGTGGAATCAGCCGACCGAGGTGCGGTCGATGTTCGCCCCCGACGGCGAATGGACCGTTGAACAGATCGAACAGATGCTGCCGGGCACTGTGGGTCAGGAGCCAAATCCGTTCATCACCGATCTCGAACGGCGCATGGCTGAGACGACCGACAAGAGCTGAGCTGAAGTCCAGCCGACCGACCAAAAGGCCGACCGACCAAAAGAAAGTGCGAGTGCCGATGAGTACATCTCCCGAATATGTCGAGGGCCATGATCTGCTGCGCGACAAACGAGTGGTCGTGACCGCCGCGGCCGGCACAGGGATCGGGTTCTCCGTCGCCAAACGTTGCATCGAGGAAGGCGCGACCGTGCTGATCAGCGACCTTCACGAGCGCCGGCTCGCAGAGGCATCCGCTGCGCTATCAGAGGTCGCGGGTCACCAGGTCGCTTCGGTCATGTGCAATGTGACCAACGAAGACCAGGTGCAGAATCTGATCTCAACCGGGATCACAGAGTTGGGCAGCATCGATGTGTTGATCAACAACGCCGGTCTTGGCGGCCAGGAAAACCTGGTCGATATGGTCGACGAGCAGTGGATGTCGGTGATCGACGTGACGCTCAACGGAACCATGCGATGCACGAGGGCGGTTCTCGAGCACATGTACTCACGTGGCAGCGGTGTGATCATCAACAACGCTTCGGTGGTGGGGTGGCGCGCACAGGCCGGCCAAGCGCACTACGCGGCGGCCAAGGCCGGAGTGATGGGTCTGACCCGGTGTGTCGCGATCGAGGCGGCCGAGCACGGCGTGAGGGTCAATGCGGTAGCGCCGTCGTTGGCGATGCACCCGTTTTTGGTCAAGGTCTCAGATCAGGACTTCCTCGATGAGTTGGCTTCACGGGAACCGTTCGGGCGCGCGGCGGAAGTCTGGGAGGTCGCGAACGTCATG
>JADFOM010000264.1 GCA_022562835.1 Acidobacteriota bacterium
AACAGGTGGCTGTGCTGGTGGAGCTCAGAGCCCGGTTCGACGAGGCCGCCAATATTGGTTGGGCACGTCGACTCGAACAGGCCGGCGTGCACGTCACCTACGGTCTCGTGGGTCTCAAGATCCATGCCAAACTAACGATGGTGGTGCGCGATGAACCGAGCGGCATGCGTCGCTATTGCCACATCGGGACCGGCAATTATCACCACCGCACCGCGAACCTCTACGAGGACGTCGGGTTGCTGACGGCCAAGGAGTCGATCGGTGACGAGATCGCTCAGTTGTTTAATTCGCTGACCGGATATGGCAAGGGGATCGAGTACGACGAGTTGCTCGTCGCGCCAGGGTCACTGCGAAATGGTCTCGAAGAGCTGATCGCGGGCGAAGGCGTGGCTGGCGGCAGCGGTCGCATAGTGATGAAGATGAACAGCCTCGTCGACGCTGAGATGATCGACCGGCTTTACGAGGCCTCAGCGAAGGGTGTGAGGATCGATCTGATCGTGCGAGGCATCTGTTGTCTGCGACCGGGGGTCGAGGGACTGTCTGAGAACATCACCGTGCGCTCACTCGTCGGCCGCTACCTCGAGCACTCCCGCATCTTCTACTTCGCGAACGGCGATGGGCCGGGACGAGCCGCCTACTACCTAGGGTCGGCCGATCTCATGTACCGGAACTTGACGCGGCGCGTCGAAGCGGCCGTGCGAATTGCGGATGAACGGGTCAAGTCCCGAATCGCTGAGCTGCTCGAAGTCTCGCTGAGCGACCGGTACATCGCGTGGGAACTCAGCGGCGACGGCACCTGGTCGCTGATCCGCGAGCGCGGTGGTGTCGACGCTCACGTTCGGTTCCAGCAGCTAGCGATCGAACGGCGCTCGGAATGGGCGGACCCGACTATCGTGCAGGACTGGAAATGACTCAGGACCGTGACGATCTCGTTCTTGCGGCCGGCGGAGTGATCACCCGAATGGGCAAATCACACGTCGAGGCTCTGCTGGTGCATCGACCACGTTATGACGATTGGTCCTTTCCCAAAGGCAAACTGGACCAGGGCGAAACGATGCAGCAATGTGCGTTCCGAGAGGTTTTCGAGGAGACCGGCTTTCGCTGTGACCTGTTGGAGGAACTCGAACCGACGGCGTATCGGGACCACAAGGGACGGACCAAGCTCGTGCGCTACTGGCACATGTCGATCGTCGCTGGCGAGTTCACGCCAAACGACGAAGTCGATCAGATGTGCTGGGTCCGATTGTCGCTTGTCAACGAGCAACTTTCGTACGCGCGCGATCACAACGTGATCAGCGCGTTGTTGAACGACTGAAGCACCTCGCCCAGAAACCGCCCCAGCGCGGTAAGCCGCGGTGGGTGGTCGACATAGGATGATGGCGTGACCAACTCAGGCGATTGGAGACACTTCAAGCGATCGACCCAGCTCCCATCGTTCGATCTGGCTGAGTACCTCACGACGCCGTTTGGAAAGCTGGCCCGTACTCATGCACTTGGCGCCTTCGCCGACGGGATGATCGCCATTGCTCTGGCCGGCTCAATATTCTTTTCGGTTTCGCCTGACGCCGCCCGCTGGAGAGTCGGTCTGTATCTGTTGTTGACGATCGCTCCGTTCGCTGTGGTCACCCCTTTGATCGGTCCAGCACTGGACCGTGTGCGCGGCGGCCGCCGCATGATGGTGATCGGTTCCAGTGTTGGACGGATGTTCGTCGCATTCTTGATGATCGGCCATATCGACAGCTTTCTCCTGTTCCCCGAAGCGTTCGTGATGCTCGTGCTGCAGAAGTCCTACTCGGTCGCCAAGTCAGCGATCGTGCCGGCGATGACCGGCGGTCCCGACGAACTGCTCGAGGCAAACTCGAACCTCGCACTGGTCAGTTCGGTCACGAGCGTGTCGGGCGTAGCGATCGGGGGTGTTTTCCTTCTCGGCGGCCCAAGTCTGACCTGTGCGGTTGCCATGCTGGTCTACGGTTTGTCGGCCGTGTCGGCCTCGCGGCTGCCCAAGTACGTGGTGGCTAGCGAACCCGCAGGTGATACCGAAGTCGAGGAGCTTTCGGGTAGTGGTATTCGTCTTGCCGGTTCCACGATGGGATTGATCCGCGGCATTGTCGGTTTCTTGACGTTCCTCCTCGCCTTCGAGCTACGCGGCGGCGTGGATGGGGTCAGTTTCCATAGGGAGGGGGCCGCCCTTGGCGCCGCAACAGCCGCGGCGCGAGACATCAACGTGATCGGATCGCCGGGCGCTCCGGCATGGCATTTCGGCGCGGTCGTCTTCATGGCCGGGCTCGGTACCTTTATCGGGGCTCGCGTCGCTCCGGGTCTCCGCAAGCGCATGGTGGAGGAGAGGATCCTGTTGGCGGCTGCGGCGATGACCGCGTTTGTCGCGGTTCTTGCGATGTGGAGCGGAGGCGTCTTAGGCGCTGCCTCCCTCGCGTTGTGTGTCGCAGTGTCTGCGGCCGTCGGCAAGCTGGCGTTCGACTCGCTGGTGCAACGTGACGCGCCCGACGCAAACTATGGCCGCACGTTCTCCAGGTTTGAGGCACGTTTTCAGCTCACGTGGGTGTTCGGTGCGGTCCTAGCGGTACTGACGCCGATTCGCAGCGCTAGGTTCGGCTACTTCCTGATAGCGGCTGTTGCAGCGTTCGCGGCCGTGAGCTATTTCATCAGCCGACGCAGCTTGATCGGGGAGTCAAGCGCTGGCCGTGATGTCACTACACCGGCGGATGACTCCGACGCGGAAGGGGGAGACCGACAAGATGTGTTGGAGGTCTCCGAATCGCCGAGACCTGAATCCGAGCGATCAACCATCGATACCGCAGGTGAGCTGAAATGGTTACAGCCGCAGATCTTCGAGGCTATCGACGATGAGAATGCCGAGGCCACGCTCGATGAGGGCGAGGCGGCTGAACCTGATGGATCTGATCCCGTCGAATCGCGCTGGACAGCGGACTACGGACCGACGGTGTCTTCTGTCGAAGGTGTCGAGGTCGACGAGACCGCGACCCGCAGCGACCTTGACTCGGCGTAAGAAGTCCGAGTCTGGTCAGTTGTCCAGCTCTATGCGCGCGAGCCAAAGTCCCGGCGCATCTATTTCAGGCGGTGTCGGCAGATGATTGGGAGCTGACCACAGCTGGGTCAAGCCATCGCCGCCAGCCCGTTCGTGCACGCCGGCAATAAATCTTCCGGCTCGGTCATAGGAGTCCTGGGAGAGCTCTAGCCCGAGCAGGCGCTCGACGAATCGGTCGCTGGCATCGGCCTCGACTCGGCGGCGGCGCAGAGCCTCGGTCACTTGCCCATAAGAGCTGATCAGCGACTCGCCTACTCGATCCATCAGGTGATCTACGTAGCCGACTACCGCAGCGATGACCGCGGACAGCGATGCTTGTATTTCGCGCTGCGCGTCGTTTGTTGCCGCGCCGAGCAGAACCTCGGGGTTGGAGAAGACCTCCGAGATGTTTGCGAGTTGACTCGGATTCGCATCGAGGTCGAGTCCGCCGAGGTGTTCCTCGATGGCTAGCGGATTCGGAGTGAAGTTGGATGCGAACGCGATCAGTAGATCATCGATTCGTGCAGCCACATGTGGGACCGACAAGACGAACTTGTGCGCGGCTTCATGTAGTGCGACCCACATTCGTAGGTCATCGCGCGGCAGCGACCACTCGTCGCCGAACGCATCAACGTTCGCCATCACGACCATCGTGTCGGGCGAGCTGCGAGGTACCGGAAGGTCATATGTGCCAAGGCTGCGTTGAGCGAGGTGTCCGATCATGCCGCCAGCGGTAAAGCTCAACATCATGGGCGACAGCGCGGCCATGAGCGGCCCCATCACGGGGTCCTCGTCCTGGTCGGGTATCTCGGTTGGTTTGGCGAGCGCAGAACTCAGCGCCTCGAACAGCGGCCTGTAGTCGTCGAGACTACGGCGGGCCCACTCGGTGCGGTTGACCGGTGTGACACGAAACTCGCCGGGCAGTCCGGTCGCCTCGGCCATATGTAGCTCAGCCACTCGCGCGAGTTGTTCCATGGAAATGCGCGCGGCTGGGTCGACGTTGGGCTCAGATTCGCCGCCCGAGGCCAGGCTGAGCGCCAATTGACTCGTTGCGTCCCAGTTCAAGCCTCCCTGAGACG
>JADFOM010000265.1 GCA_022562835.1 Acidobacteriota bacterium
GCGGCAAAGCCACACCCGACTACCTGCGACCACGAGTTCGGGGGAACCCTTCAGGTTCCTTCGAGTTGCTCGCCAACGCTCACAACTCGCGCAGATCGACAATCAACCCCCGACCGGCAAAGCCGGATCGGACCTGTATTAGATGTTGCTGCGAGCTAAGCGCCTGGAAGGTGTTGTTGCAGTGTCGCGGTCGGCGCGAACAGGTCGCCGTACTGCTCAACCCGTTCAATGACCTCGTCGGCCTCGAACGACAGCGGCTCGCCTTCGGCACCCTCGACGACCTCGTCCCAGCTGATTGGAGTCGACACCGTCGGACGGTCTTTCGCGCGCAGACTGTAGGCCGCCACCGTGGTCTTGTGCCGCGAGTTCTGACTCCAATCGATGAAGATCTTTCCAGACCGCACAGATTTCTTCATAGTGCTCGTCACCAACGAAGGTTCACGCTTTTCCAACAACTGAGCGAGAGCGTGGGCAAACGAGGACGCGTGGTCGTGAGAGTGCGTCGAGTTGAGCGGCACATATAGCTGCATCCCCTTCGAGCCGCTGGTTTTTGCAAACGACTCCAACTCGACCGATGCGAGCACCTCTCGGATCATCAACGCAACCTGACAGCATTCGATGATCGTCGCTGGCGAACCGGGATCGAGGTCAAATACGACCATCGTCGGCGATTCGATGTCGTCGCCGCGTGCCATCGGCGCGTGAATCTCGAGCGACGCGAGATTGGCCGTCCAGACCAAGGCCGCCGGCTCGTCGAGCCGACAATAGTGAATGTTGCCACCTCGGTCGCCGGTTCCGACACTGGTGTCGACCCATTCCGGACGGTGATCGGGGCAGCGTTTCTCGAAGAAGCTCTTTCCGGTGACTCCGTCGGGCCAACGACGAAGCGTCACCCCACGCCCTTCGATGTGCGGCAGCATCATCGGCGCAATCGCGCTGTAATAGTGGATCACGTCACCCTTGGTGAAGCCGACCATCGGATACATGACCTTGTCGAGATTCGTCAGCTTCAGGCGCCGACCTTCATGCTGGACAAAGACGGGATCAGGCACTCTTGCGCTTCGCCGGCTTCTTCGCTGACTTCTCGCTGCCCGCTGGCTGGCGGCCACGGGCCTTCTTCGCGGCCTCGACCGACGCCTCCAACGCTGCCATCAAATCGACGACGGTGCCCTCATCTGGTGCTTCTGCGGACACGACCGCTTCGGCATCTCCCGCAACCTTCCGCTCGATCAGCCCCATGACCGACTCGCGATAGGTGTCGTGATGCGCGGTCGGCTCGAAATCGATACTCAACGATTCGATCAGCTGCTCAGCCATCAACATCTCACGCTCGTCGATCTCGACCTCCGCGAGGTGATCGAAGCCGTCGATTTCCGAAGGCGGCACCAGTTCATCGGCATACACCATCGTCGAGAGCAGGAGACGACCGTCGGCGGGACGTATCGCCGCGAGATACTGCTTCGTGCGCATCACGAAACGTGCAATGCCAACCTTGTTCGCCTTCTCGAGCGCCTCGGCCAGGAGTCGATACGGCTTGGCGGTGGTTTGATCTGGCACCAGGTAATAGGCCGAGTCATAGAGGATCGGATCGATATCGACGAGATCCACAAACTCTGAAATGTCGATCATCCTGCTCGCCTTGGGGTCGAGTGACGCCAACTCGTCCTCGGTTATCGTCACGTAGTCTCCCGAGGAGAGCTCATAACCCTTGACAATGCGTTCGTACGGGACCTCTTGGCCCTCCGCGTTCACCCTCTTTTGACGCACGCGAGAGCCTGTCTCGGCGTCGAGCTGATTGAAGCGAACATTGCGGCGTGACACCGCGCTGTAAAGCTTCACCGGAATATTGACCAGTCCAAAGCTAATCGAACCGCTCCAAATCGCGCGTGGCATACCGCTCAGTGTAGTTCTCCGACCACGATTGGTCAGGCGAGTGTTGCGCGGGCCACGAGATCCATTCCGAACCCGGCGAGGATCGCCAGATACAACAATCCGGTTGCCGCCATGACCGCCGAATACTCGCGTTCACGCAACGCTGCACGCGTGACCAACAACAGCGCGATCGTGCCGACGGCGCACCCTGCCCAGAACCAACCCAACAAACCGTTGTAGCCATCGTCGATGGACCCGTTGAGGACCGAAAACATGCCTATCGGCCACAACAGCACGATCAACTCGAAAGGCCAGACCACCATGGCTGCGCGAACGAGCTCGAGCAGCGGCGAACGGGCGAGACCGGGCTGAACCAGGTACCAGTGACCCAACAACATTGCGTCACTCAGCACTCCCAGGAGCGCTGCGCCGCTCAACACTCTCGCCACCGACAACAACATCGGGTCTCCAGCGTCAATGCCAGCTGCAACAAGGCCGACCACGCCGATGACGGGCGCTATGAGATCCAGCCGGGGGTCGAACTCAGCGACGTCTGACTCAAGGGTGGCTACCTCGCGATCGATACCGGTCATCTCTGCGACCCGGGCGCTGCGGCGCTGCTCACCCTCTCGTTGACCCGAGACTCCGGCCTTACGTCGGTGAATCGACGAGGCTTGAGCAACACAGACAGCGCCGATGGCACACAGCGTCGCCATTTCACGCACCAACACAACATCGACATATGCAGCTGTCACCAAAGAACCGGCCAGCATCGCTCCGAACACGCCACGCTGGAGCCAGCCGTAACCGAGACCCACCTCACGGCGGCGAGTAGTGACCCACGTAAAGAACAGTGCGCCCATGGCCCACTGAACCAGGACCGTCGTTACGTCGAGGCTGATCATGGGCGCGCCCTAAGATATGGCGTGTTCACGCAGTGACGCTGACCAGCGAGTGGTCGGCCATGTTCAGCGAACGCGGCCCCGCCGCGGTGGCGACCACAATGTCCTCGAGTCGCGCCCCGAAGCGCCCCGGCACATAGATCCCCGGCTCGACCGAGAAGGCATGCCCAACTGAAATCGGGGTCTCATTGCCCTCGACGATGTAGGGGTCCTCGTGAGCCTCAACGCCGATGCCGTGGCCGGTGCGATGGATGAAGTAATCGCCATATCCGCCCTCGGTGATCACACTCCGTGTCGCCGCGTCCACCGAGGCGCAGGTTGCGCCTATCTGCGCGGCCGCGACCCCTGCAGCCTGGGCGGTGAACAAGACGTCATAGAGCGCATTGAACTCGTCGGGAATGGTTCCGGTGAAGACGCAGCGTGTGATGTCAGAGCAGTAACCGACGCCGTGCTCGTCATTCATCGTTCCACCCCAATCACACAACACGACCTCGTCGGGCTGAATGACCCGATCACCGGCATCGTGATGGGGACTCGCAGCATTCGGCCCTGACGCAACGATCGTGAAATTGACCCGCTGATGACCCTCCTCACGGATTTGTCGCGCCATCTCTGAGGCGACGTCGCGTTCTCGGCGACCTATCAATGCGATTTCACCATTCTGAAGCCTCTTCGCGATGCGATCCACAGCGGCGGAGGCCCTCGCCAGCGACTCGATTTCGGCATCGTCCTTGCGCGCGCGCAGCGGGCCCACAACCCTTGAGGCCGGCTCGAACGAGGCGGACGGCACAATGTTCTGTAACCGCAGCAAGAACTGTGACCAGGTCTGATTGGAGATCGAAACCGTCGCGCCATCGGGAATCCGCTCTGCGACCAGCGCGCACGGATCCTCGGTCTCGCCCCACGGCCGAACTCCAAAGATGGACGGGCGTTCGGTAACCCGAGACGCCTCGAGCGCGGGGACCACCAGTTCTGCGTCGCCATCTACGGGAACGACGAGCATCGTTAGTCGCTCGAGTGGCATCGCCTCGTATCCGCAAAGCCACGGCAGGTCCGCCCCGACCGATAGTCCGAGCACGTCCACGCCAGCTTCGGCCAACGCCGCTCTCGTTTTCACATTCTGGCTTCGAATACGTCGCCCATGTCTTTGGTCCATCTCTTCGCAGCGCGTCGATATTGCCGTCGATAAGTCTGCCTTCGTCACGTCGAATTGCATCACCGCTCAGCGTTGGCCACCAGGCGTTCGGATTCATCCCACAGCCGTTTGGCGGAGCCCGCGTCTTGGGCGGGTGACGCTGGGTCGACCTGCTTGCGGTCGACGCCGCGAGCGGGCAGC